>NZ_JAWCTQ010000022.1:0-113192 GCF_032423885.1 Streptomyces tamarix
ACTGGCACCACTCACCGCGACATTGAGGTTGTACCGGTCACTCCACTGCTGCCCCGCGGACAGGGTCGCACTGCAACCACCACCCGGCGGAGTCGTACCCCCACCGTCACCGCCGGAGCCCAGCGTGATGGTGGAGCTGCCGCTGCTCTGGTAGCCCTCGGTCGCCATGATCATGTAGTTGTGGGTGCCCAGGTTCATGCCGGCCCGGGCCCAGGCGTCGAAGTGGTTGCCGGTGGTGATGGTTCCCCCGGTCCTCTTCGACTGCCGCACGCTCCAGTACTGGTCGAACGTGCGGGTGCCCTCGATGGAGGGGGCGTTGTAGCGGGTGGTCTTGTAGATGTCGTACGTGCCGCCGTCGGTGGTCACCGTGCCCTTGAACTCGCCCGTGGGCCGGTAGGTGCCCCAGTTGTCGACGACGTAGTACTCCACGAGCGGGTTGGTCGTCCACCCGTAGAGGGCGAGGTACGCGTTGCCCGAGGGGTTGAAGGTGCCGGAGTAGGTGACCGTCCTGCGGCCACCGGTGCTCCAGCCCTTGCCGGCGACGAAGTTGCCCGTGTTCCTCCACGAGGTGCTGTAGTTGCCGCCGGCGGCCAGGTTCATGGAGACCGTGCCGGGGCTGTCGGTCCAGAACGAGTAGAAGTAGCCGTTGTCGGTTCCGGTCCGGTTGGTCGTGACGAGCGTGTCGGCGGAGGCCGTGCCCGGCGCGACCAGCGTGACCACCGCGGCCAGCGCGGTGACGCAGAGGGCCCTGACGGTCCGTGCGAAACGGCCGCCTCTACGGCTCTCGCGTCGAGCGGAAACGCGCATGTACTTGCTTCCTCCTTGGGTGCGCCGGTACGGGGAGCAGGACGGCACGAGCCGAACGAGCCGTCAGTGGCCATGGGGTGGCGTCGATCGCGCGTCGGCGTCGTGCGGCACGGCAGAGCGGGCCCGGCGTCACCTGTTCGATGACCGCAGGGCCGGGTCGTGGGAGCGCCCCGGGCGGGCAGTGATGAAGCCCTGCCGCTGCGGAACAGTGTGGTCCGCCCCCTACGCCTGTCAATGGTTTCGGTCGAAATTTCGAAAGGTTCGACATCAGGGGGGCGCGACCAAGGAGCGGTATGCGAATCCTCGCCCTACACACACCGGAATCATGCGGAATGAGCTTTGTTTCCTCGATCAGCGGCCGGGACAAACGCTCCCGAAAGGCGGGAAAAAGGTGTGCCCGAGCCGGCCAGGGCGCGGGGATCCGGGCCGACCTGCGGATCGGGGGACCGTTTCGCCCCGGGGCGATGCGGGGCTCCACGTACGATCTTCCCGCCGCCGACCCGCCCGCTCAGCCGAGCAGGCCGACAATCTTTCGCGCACCTGATGGAGTCATTCCGTTCTTCCTCGCGCTTTCATTCCCAGGCGCTTTCAGGAAGTTGATCTGAGCTGGTGTTATGAAACCCCCACCGGCCGAAAAAGTTTCGGAAAGTCATGCGAACGAGGGCATTGACCGGCCTCGCGGTGAGGTCCCACAATCGCTCGCAGTCGTCGTGGACCCGGCCGGGACCGGTACCGCCCGCCCCTGGGGGGAGCACGGTGGCGCGGTCGGCGCGCCCCGGGTCGTGGGCCCGACCCACCCGGCCCACCCGGCCCGCCCGACCCGTCCGTCCCGCCCCGTGCACCGTCCCGGCGGTACTCCGCGCCGGACCACCCCCCTTCGACACGATCCGGAGGCGCGCATGACGACGCACCCTCCCCAGGTCCGCCCTCCCGCCTCCGAGCCCTTCGGCCGCCTGCCCAACGGAACCGGGGTGCGCCGCCGGGGGCTGGAGAACGGGGGCACGCGCCCGGCGGTTCTCGACCACGGGGGGCCTCGTGCCCTTCCGGAGGCACCGACCGGCAGGCGGGCACGCGGACGTCTCCCCGGGTTCCGACGGACCGAACCCTCCGGCGGGTACGTCGGTGCCCTCGTGGGCCGCTACAGCAGCCGGATCGCCCGGGGGCGGTCCTCCCTCGACGGCACGCACCCCTCCCTGTCCGTCACGGGCGACGGCCGCACCCCGCACGGCGGGGGCGGAGCCCGACCGGGGCCCGCCGAGGGGGAACGCCCGGCCGGGTCTCCCGGCCGGGCGCCCCGAGCGGGGCGGGGACCACCGGATCAGCGCCGCACGGTCACCGCACCGCGTCACCGGTGCCGCAGCACCGGCACCGCGTCACCGGCGGTGTGCCGCGAGTTCGTGACGGACCGCCGTGTAGGCCGGCTTGGCCGCGTACTCCTCGTCCAGCAGGTTGGCCGCGCCCTGGCCGCTGAACCACTCCGGCACCCACGAGTACTTGTCGGTGAAGCCCCACACCGTGAACGACGTGCAGCGGCGGACGTTGAGGCAGGCGGCCAGCAACCGCCGGTAGTCGTCGGCCTGGCGGGCGAGCTTCGCGTCGTCCACGGGCAGCGTCATCCGCACGTCGACCTCGGTGAACGCGGTCCGCATGCCGAGGGCGGCGAAGCGCTCCAGGTTGGCCTGCACGTCCTGCGGGAAGCCGTACCCGATGTCCAAGTGGCCCTGGATGCCGAAGCCGTGCACCGGTACGCCCTGCTGACGGAGGCGTACCGCGAGGTCGTAGTAGGCCGTGGACTTCGCGTTCACGCCCTCGACGTTGTAGTCGTTGAAGAACAGCTTGGCCTTCGGGTCGGCGGCGTGGGCCCAACGGAAGGCGTCGGCGATGTAGGACGGGCCGAGCTTCTGCAGCCAGATCGACTCGCGCAGGGTGCCGTCCTCGTTGAAGACCTCGTTCACGACGTCCCACTCGTAGATCTCGCCCTTGAAGTGCTTGACCTGGGTGGTGACGTGGTCACGCAGGATCCGGCGCAGCTCCGCCGCGTCGATCGACCCGTCGGCGACCCCCGAGGTGAGCCAGGCGGGCAGCTGACTGTGCCAAACGAGCGTGTGGCCGCGCACCGCCTGCCCGTTGCGCTGGGCGAACCTCACCAGCTCGTCCGCCTCCGCCCAGTCGTGAACGCCCCGCTCGGGCTCGACGACCTCCCACTTCATGACGTTCTCCGCCGTGACCGAGTTGAACTCGCGGGCGGTACGGGACCGGTACGCCCGGTCGGAACCGAGCGCCTCCATGTCGACCGCCGTGCCGATCCGCAGGTCCTGGCGTGCGGCGAGGTCGCGCAGCGGCTTGTCGTGGCCGGAGCGGAGCGGCTCCTGGGCGGACACCGACGGGGCGGCGACGCCGAGCGCGAGCAGGGTCGCGACGGCTGCCGCCGCGGCGCGGCCGAGTGATCTGGACATCGTGGACGACTCCTTGTGAGGGACGTGCGGGCACGGGGGCGGTGATGCCGGGACACGGGCCGGTTCCACCCGCCGCGGTCCGCGGCGGGCCGGTCGGTGCCGGCGGTGCGCCTCCCGGTCTCCGGGAGGGGGACCGGCGGGCCGCCGGCGCCACCACCGCCGTGTTCGCGTTTCTCGGAAAGCCGGCGAAAACTGTCGGCGCGGGCGCGCTCGCACTCGGGTCGGCGTCCGCGAGGAGCCGCCGCCCCACGGTCCGGGGACATCCCTTCCGCCTCGGGCATGCGGCTCCATGACGACCGCGCCCGCCGACCGAGTCGCGCCTGCGAGACAGATCCTGGGGGATGCACGGCTTCGAAACAATAGAGTCGGATGATCGAAAAAATTTCGAAGCGGCGGGGCGGATCATGACCGCCGGGATACCGCCGCCCGGCGCGTCGTTCCGGTCCGGGACCGCCCCGCACCGGCCCCGCTCACTCGACGGCCGACGGCTCCGCCCCGACGGCCGACGGCTCCGCGAGGTCCCGGGGCGCGGCGGCGCCCTCCGCGGGCGGCGGCGCCGTGCTCTTCCTGACGACCAGACTGGTCGCCAGCTCCAGCCGGGTCGCCGTGGACTCCCCGGCGCGCAGGCGGAACAGCATCTGCACCGCCTCCTCGGCCATCTGGCGCAGCGGCTGGTGCACCGTGGTCAGCGCGGGGCTGGACCAGCGGGCGACCATCACGTCGTCGTAGCCCACGACCGACAGGTCGTGGGGGACCCGCAACTCGCAGACGCGCGCCGCCTCCAGCACCCCGAGCGCCTGGAGGTCGCTCCCGGCGAAGATGGCGGTGGGCCGCTCGGGGAGGCGCAGCAGCTCCATCGCCTGCTCGTACCCGCCGTCCACGTGGAAGTCGCCGAACCGGACGAGGGCGGGGTCGTTGTCCAGGCCGGCCATGTTCATCGCCGAGCGGTAGCCGTCCAGGCGCGCCAGGGAGCACAGCATGTCCTCGGGACCGGTGATGATCCCGATCCGCCGGTGCCCCAGCTCGACCAGGTGGCGCGTCGCGGCCACGCCGCCGTTCCAGTTCGCCGACCCCACGGACGGCACGTCGGGATCGGGGTCGCCCGCCGGGTCGATGATGACGAACGGGATGGACCGGGCCCTGAGCCGTTGCTTGACCCCGTCCGGGAGGGCCGAGAAGACGAGGATCACCCCGATCGGCCGGCGCTGCAGGACGCCTTCGATCCACTCGGGGCTCGGCGAGTGCCGCGTGCCGCTCTCCGTCAGCACCACGCTGGCCTGGTGGGCCTTGGCGAGGTTCTCCACGCCCCGGATCAGCTCCATCGCCCACACGCTTTCCAGTTCGTGGAAGACGATCTCGATGAGCGGAGCCTCCCGACCCGACCGCGTGGTGCGCCGGTACGAGTGGGTCTCCAGGAGGCGCTCCACCTTGATCCGGGTGGGCGGCGACACGTCCTGTCGTCCGTTGAGGACTTTCGAAACTGTCGAAATGGAGACACCGGCCTTCTGCGCCACCTGCGCCAAGGTGATGCGCCCGAGCTCCTCGTCATCTCCCATGGTGAGGAGCATAAGGCACGCCGTGCGCGGCCACGGAGTCACGCTTTGATAACTCGCCCCCCGAGGGTTGACCCACCCGGCGCGACAACCTTAGCGTCCCGACACGTCAAGTTTCGGTAGCCGGATCGAAATAATTTCGAAAGGTGGGGCGATGAAGCGACGTGCACAGCTCCTGAGAACCGCTGTCGTGGGTGGGGTGTCGCTGGCCATGACCGTGGCTCTGGCCGCCTGTGGCAAGTCCGGGGATTCGGCCGAGGGGGGATCGGGCACGATCCGCGTCCTGGTCTACGGCGACGCCGCCAACAAAGTGGAGAAGCAACTCGTCGACACCTTCAACAAGACCTCCGAGGTGAAGGCGGTACTGGAGACCGTCCCGGGCGCGGACTACCAGTCCAAGCTGCAGACGATCATCAGCGGCAAGCAGGCCCCGGACATCTTCTTCAACTGGGGCGGCGGCAGCATCAAGCCGTACGTCGACGCGGGCCTGCTGATGCCGCTCGACGACTTCATCGCCAAGGACTCCGGGCTGAAGCTCAACTTCCTGCCCTCGGTCTTCGACACGGCGGTGGTGGACGGCAAGCCCTACGGCGTGCCCATGCGCGGCACCCAGCCGGTCCTGCTGTTCAGCAACAAGAAGGTGCTGGCGGACGCCGGCGTCGCCGCCCCGCGGACCTGGGACGAACTGCTCGCCGCGGTCAAGACCCTCAAGGGCAAAGGGATCACCCCCATCGCCCTCGGCGGTGGCGACAAGTGGCCCACGCAGATGTGGTTCCAGTACGTCTACGACCGGGTGGCCGGGCCCGAGCTCTTCCAGAAGGCCCTGGAGGGCGACAAGAGCGCCTGGGAGAGCGCCGACAGCAAGAAGGCGCTCGGCATGCTCAGGGAACTGGTCGACGCGGGGGCCTTCGGCACCAACTACGACTCGGTCAAGTTCACGGACGGCGGCTCGCCCGCCCTGCTGGCCACCGGCAAGGCCGCGTTCGAGCTGATGGGCTCCTGGGAGTACTCCACGCTGCAGGAGGCCTACCCGGACTTCGTCAAGAAGGACCTCGGTTACGGCACCTTCCCGACGGTCGAGGGCGGCAAGGGCGACCCGAACAACATCGCGGGCAACGCGAACAACTTCTACTCGGTGCTGAAGAGCACCAAGCACCCCGAGGCGGTGGCCGAGTTCCTGAAGCTCATGTACTCGGACCAGTTCGTCGAGGCCCAGCTCGGCATCGGCAACCTGCCCACCACGACGAACACGGCCAAGTTCCTGGACAAGTCCGCCAACCCGGACTACTCGAAGTACCAGTACGGCCTCGTCAAGAAGGCCCTCTCCTTCCAACTCTCCTGGGACCAGGCGTACCCGCCCGCCGCCTCCACCACCATCCACCAGGCCGTCCAGCAGTTCTTCAACGGGCAGATCGACGCCGACGGCTTCATCGCGTCCATGCAGAGCCTGCCCGCGTCCTGAACCCCGGAACATCTGACATGACCACTGCCACAGCCCCCGCCGTGGACAGCGAGAAGACCGTACGTCGGAGCCGGCCCAGCCGTCGGTCCGTGACCGGTGTGGGCCGCCCGGGCTTCGTCTGGGCGGCACCCGCCGCGGTGTTCTTCGGCCTGTTCGCCATCGTGCCGCTCCTCATGGTCGTCGTACTGTCCTTCGCCCGCTGGAACGGCCTCGGCTCGCCCGAGTTCGCCGGTCTGGACAACTGGAGGAGACTGCTCGACGACCCCGTGATGATCAAGAGTCTCTGGCTGAGCCTGCTGCTCACCGTGCTCGGTGTCGTCGTCCAGACCCCGATCAGCATCCTGCTCGGCGTCTGGGCCGCCGGCCACCAGCGCAACCGGGCGGTCCTGTCCGCCATCTACTTCGTCCCGCTCCTCCTGTCCATCACGGCCGTCTCCGTCCTGTGGCGCGCCGTGCTCGACCCCAACTTCGGCGTCCCGTCACAGGCGAAGTGGCTGTTCGGCGACGGCAACCTGCTGGGCGTGCAGAGCGGCGCCATCGGCGTCCTCGTCTTCGTCAGCACCTGGCAGTTCACCCCGTTGCACACCCTCATCTACCAGGGCGCGGCGCGGGCCATCCCGCCGGTCCTCTACCAGGCCGCCCAGATCGACGGCGCCGGCACGGTCCGCCAGTTCTTCCACATCACCCTGCCGCAACTGCGCAACAGCATCGTCACGTCGATGATCCTGATGGTGGTGGGCGGGCTCACGACCTTCGACACGGTGCTGATCCTCACCCAGGGCGGCCCGGGCACGGACACGACGATCAGCGCGTACTACATGTACCAAAAGGCGTTCAAGGGCTTCGACTTCGGGACGGGCGCCGCCATCGCGCTGCTCCTCGTCCTCGTGGCCAGCTTCGTGTCACTGGTCATGGTGCGGCTGACGGGGTACGACAAGATGCGCAGCACCATGGAAGGCGTGTGATGAAGGGCCGTCCCAACTACCTGGCGGGTCTCGGTTCGCTCGTCTGGCTCTTCGTGGTCGGCCTCCCGCTGTACGTGATGCTGATCGCCACCTTCCAGACCCGGGCCGACTACGCGGCGAACGGCCCCCTGGCCTTCCCCGAGCGCCTCACCCTCGACAACTACGTCAACGACCTGAGCGACGGCTTCGGGCAGTACTTCCTCAACACGGTGATCGTCACCGTCTGCGTGGTGGCCATCGTCCTGCTGCTCGTGCCGCCGCTGGCCTACGCCATCGTCAGGAGCCGGGGGCGGGCCACGAGCACGGTCTTCCGGCTGTTCCTGCTCGGCCTCGCCATTCCGTCGCAGGCCGTGATCGTCCCCATGTTCTACCTGATCAACGAGGCCGGTCTCTACGACAACCTCATCGGCGTCATCCTGCCGACCGCGGCCTTCGCCATGCCGGTGTGCACGCTGATCCTCTCCGGGGTCATGCGCGACATCACCTCCGAGCTCTACGAGGCGATGACGGTCGACGGCGCCTCCTCCCGGCGGATCTTCTTCCAGCTCGTGATGCCGCTCTCCAAGAGCGGCCTGTCGACGATCGTCGTGTTCTCCTCCCTGCAGGCGTGGAACGGCTTCCTGTTCCCGCTGGTGCTGACGCAGTCGACCGAGAACAAGGTCATCACCATGGGCCTGTACGACTTCCAGACGGAACACGGCGTCGACATCCCCGGCCTGCTCGCCGCCGTGGTCCTGTCCATGCTCCCCATCCTGCTCGTCTACCTGTTCGCCCGTCGCGCCCTGGTCCAGGGGCTGATGGGAGTCGGAGGAAAGTGACCGAGAACGTGGCCGCAGAGCCCCATACCGACGCCACGGATCCCAGCCGGGTGAGAGCTCCGCTCCCCGCCTGGCGCGATCCGTCACTGAGCGCGGAGGCCCGCGCCGACGCACTGATCCGCGAGATGACGCTGCGGGAGAAGATCGCCCAGCTCTTCGGCGTCTGGGTCGGCGCGTCCGACGAGGGCGCCGACGTCGCCCCGCACCAGCACGACATGGAGGAGCCGGTCGCCCTCGACGCGCTCCTGCCCGACGGGCTCGGCCAGCTCACCCGGCCCTTCGGCACCGTCCCCGTCGACCCCGCGGTCGGCGCGGTCTCCCTCATGCGCACCCAGCGGAGGATCGTCGCGTCGAACCGGTTCGGCATCCCGGCCGTGGCGCACGAGGAGTGCCTCGCGGGCTTCGCCGCCTGGGGAGCCACCGCCTACCCCGTGCCCCTGTCGTGGGGAGCCACCTTCAACCCCTCGCTGATCCGCGAGATGGCCGCCGCCATCGGCCGGGACATGCGCGCGGTCGGCGTGCACCAGGGGCTCGCGCCGGTCCTCGACGTCGTGCGCGACGCCCGCTGGGGCCGCGTCGAGGAGACGATAGGCGAGGACCCGTACCTCGTCGGGACGATCGCCACCGCCTACGTCCAGGGCCTGGAGTCCGCGGGCATCGTCGCCACCCTGAAGCACTTCGCCGGCTACTCCGCCTCCCGCGCGGGGCGCAACCTCGCCCCGGTCGGCATGGGCGCCCGGGAACAGGCGGACGTGATCCTGCCGCCGTTCGAGATGGCCGTGCGGGAGGGCGGCGTGCGGTCGGTCATGCACGCCTACACCGACACCGACGGAATCCCCTCCGCGGCCGACGACCGGCTGCTGACCCGGTTGCTCCGCGACACCTGGGGCTTCACCGGCACCGTGGTGGCCGACTACTTCGGGATCGCGTTCCTGAAGACGCTGCACGGAGTGGCCGGGACCCTCGGCGAGGCGGCGGGAGCCGCGCTGGCCGCCGGTGTCGACGTGGAGCTCCCCACCGTCAAGACGTTCGGCGAGCCCCTGCTGGACGCGATCGCGCAGGGCCACGTGCCCGAGGCCCTGGTGGACCGCGCGGTACGGCGCGTCCTGACGCAGAAGGTCCAGCTCGGCCTCCTCGACCCGGACTGGAGCCCGGTCCCCCCGGCCCTCGGCGACGCCGACCCCGCGGCGGCCCCGGACACCCTGCGCGGCACGATCGACCTGGACCCGGGAAGCAACCGGGAGCTGGCCGGCCGGATCGCCGAGCAGGCCGTCGTCCTGCTCCACAACGACGGCACCCTGCCGCTCGACCGGAGCGGGCCGCCCCGCCGGATCGCCCTGATCGGCCCGAACGCCGAAGTCCCCACCGCGGTCCTGGGCTGCTACGCGTTCCCCGTCCACGTCGGAGGACAGCACCCCGACGTCCCGCTCGGCATCGAACTGCCGACCCTCCGCGAGGCCCTGGAGGCGGAGTTCCCCGACTGCCGGTTCGACGTCGCGCAGGGGGCCGGCATCGACAGCCCCGGAACCGAGGGGTTCGCCGAGGCGGTCGAACTCGCCCGTGGGGCGGACGTCGTGGTGGCCGCGCTGGGCGACCGGGCGGGCCTCTTCGGCCGCGGCACCAGCGGCGAGGGCTGCGACGCGCACTCCCTCGCCCTGCCGGGCGTGCAGCAGCAGCTCCTCGACGCGCTCCTCGACACCGGCACGCCGGTCGTGGTGACCCTGCTGGCCGGGCGGCCCTACGCGCTGGGCCGGGCGGCGACCGAGTCCGCCGCCGTCGTCCAGTCCTTCTTCCCGGGCGAGGCGGGCACGACGGCCATCGCCTCCGTGCTCAGCGGGCGGACGGCTCCGAGCGGCCGGCTGCCCGTGAGCGTCCCCCGGCACCCCGGCGCCCAGCCGTCCACCTACCTGGCGGCGCGCCTCGGCCACGCCAGCGAGGTGTCCAGCATCGACCCGGCACCGGCGTTCGGCTTCGGGCACGGCCTGACCTACACCACCTTCGAGTGGGGCGACCTCGTCGTGGAGGAGGGCGAGGCGCCCACGGACGGCGAGTTCCGACTGTCCTGCACCGTACGGAACACCGGTGGCCGCGACGGCAGCGAACTGGTGCAGCTGTACCTGCACGACCCGGTGGCCTCGGTGGTCCAGCCCCTGCAGCGGCTCATCGGCTACGTCCGGCTGGACCTCGCCGCGGGCCGGGCCGCCCGGGTCCGGGTGACCGTCCCCGCCGACCTGGCCTCCTTCACCGGCCGGCACGGAACGCGGATCGTGGAACCGGGAGAGTTGGAGCTCCGGTTCAGCGCGTCCAGCACCGATCCCCGGCTGACGGCGCGCGTCACCCTCACCGGCCCCGTGCGCCAGGTGGACCACCGTCGGCGGCTCCACGCCGAGTTCACCGTGGTCCCGCACCCGTCCCGCTGACCAGCCGGCTCCGCCCGGCCGGGGGCCTCCGCCCCGGCCGGGCGGAGCCACGTCCTCCACGGCACCGTCGCGACCGCCGCGGTCGGGCGGGGGCTCCTGCCGGGGCCCGCCCGGGGTCCGCCCGGGGTCCGCCCGGGGTCCGTCCGGGGCCACCCGGAGACCATCCGGGGTCCGACCGTCAACGCCTAGGCTGCCGGTGTGAACGACATCGCACACGGCACTCGGATCAGACCGGGCGGCCCGGCCGACGCACCGGCCGTCCTGGACATGCTCGACTCCGCGGTCGCCTGGATGAACGGCCGCGGCAACACCGAGCAGTGGGGGACGACACCGTACTCGCGCAGGCCCGGCGGGGCGGAGCGGGTCGAGCGGTACACGACCGAGAACACCCCGTACATCGCGGAGAGGGACGAGACGCCCGTCGGGGCCCTGGTGCTGGACTCCGGGCCCAGCCCGCAGATGCCGATCGCGCCGGCCGGGGAGCCCGAGCGGTACGTCAGGCTGCTGGTCTCCGACCGGCGGTACGCCGGTCTGGGCATCGGGGCGGCGCTGCTGGCCCACGCCGTCGAGGAGACCCGGCGGGCCGGTGCGGAGCTGCTGCGGGTCGACTGCTGGGCGGGCGGCGGGGGCGAGCTGGTCGCGTTCTACGAGCGCAACGGGTTCACCCCCACCGACCGTTTCCTGTCCGGGACGTGGCCGGGGCAGGTACTGGCCCGGCGGGTCCGCTGACGGCGGGCGGGGGCGGCGCGCGGCACGTTCGCCGGGCGTCGGGCGGCAGGCGGCGCGTTCACCGGCCGTCGGGCGTCGGGCGGCAAGCGACGGCGAAGGCCGCCCGGGTTCCGGGCGGCCTTCGGGTGGTGTTGCGGTGATCCGTTCCCCGCGGGGCTCAGTGCGTCGGGGTGAGCGGCTGTCCGCTCTCCGCGGCGAGCCGCTCCAGGCCGCTCTGCGTCTTGAGCGGCTTCTCCTTGATGAACAGCACGGCCACCAGGGCCAGCAGCGCGAAGGGCGCGCCGACGAGGAAGACGTCGGCGGTCGCGTTGCCGTAGGCCTGCTCCACGACCTCGCGCGCCTGGGCGGGGAGGGTCGTGAGGTCGGGGATGGCGTGGCTGCCGCCGCCCCCCGCGGCCGCTCCGCCCCCGCCGAGGCCCTTCTCGATCTCGCCGGTCACCTGGTGGCTCAGGACGGCGCCGAGCGCGCTGGTGCCGACGGCGCCGCCGAGGCTGCGGAAGAAGGACAGCACGGAGGTGGCCGCGCCCAGCTCGGTCGCCGGCACGTCGTTCTGCGCGGCGAGCACGAGGTTCTGCATCAACATGCCGACGCCGACGCCGAGCACGACCATGTAGAGGGCGAGGATCCAGAACGAGGTGCCCGCGCCGATCGTGGCCAGCAGACCCATGCCCGCGGTCATGATCACGCCGCCGGCGATCAGGAAGCCCTTCCACTTGCCGGTCTTGGTGATGATCTGGCCGGCCACCGTGGTCGAGGTCATCAGGCCGAGGATCATCGGCAGGCTCATCAGGCCCGCGGCGGTCGGGGACGCGCCGAGCGAGATCTGGAAGTACTGCGAGAGGAAGACCGTGCCGCCGAACATCGCCACACCGACGAGGAAGCTGGCCAGGGTGGTCAGGGTGACCGTCCGGTTGCGGAAGATGTCCAGCGGGATCATCGGCTCCTCGACCCGCGCCTCGACGAGGACGGCCAGGCCGATCAGCACCACGCCGCCCGCGACGAGGGCGAAGCTCTGCCACGACACCCAGTCGAACTGGGAGCCCGCGAGCGTGACCCACAGCAGCAGGGCGCTCACGCCGGCCATGATGAGGAACGCGCCGAGGTAGTCGACCTTCACCTTGCGGCGGACGACGGGCAGGTCGAGCGTGAGCTGGAGCAGCACGATCGCGAGGACCGCGAACGGCACCCCGATGAAGAAGCACCAGCGCCAGCCGAGCCACGAGGTGTCGACCAGCACGCCGCCGATCAGCGGTCCGGCGACGGTGCCCACGGCGAACACGGCGCCGAAGAGGCCCGAGTAGCGCCCGAGTTCACGCGGCGGGATGATCGAGGCCATCACGACCTGGGCGAGCGCGGTGAGGCCACCGGCGCCGATGCCCTGGACCACGCGGCTGACGATGAGGACCGCGACGCTGTCCGAGAAGCCGGCGACGAGCGAGCCGACGACGAACATCCCCAGCGACAGTTGGATGAGCAGCTTCTTGTCGTAGAGGTCGGACAGCTTCCCCCAGATGGGCACGGTGGCCGTCATGGCCAGCAGCTCCGAGGTGACCACCCAGGTGTACGACGACTGGCTGCCCTGCAGGTCGGTGATGATCCGGGGCAGGGCGTTGGCGACGACGGTGGACGCGAGAATGGCCACGAACATTCCGGCCATCAGACCGGACATGGCCTGAATTATCTGACGTTTCGTCATGGACGGGGACGCCTCGGTCGCAGGCGTCTCGGCAGCGGACATCGGTGGACGTACCTCGGTTCTCTGAGGGTCGGTTCCCCCGGGAGGGAAGGGCGGGTTTCTCCGGGGCCCGAAGGGGCTCCGGGAAGACGGAGGGGCGACGCGGCCGGGGCGGCTTCAGTCGCGCAGCGCGCGGGCGAGTTCGGTGAACGCCTCGTCGTAGATGGCCTTGAGGGGCCGGGCGCGCCCGGTGGCCGTCCAGAGCTCGACGGCGGACCGCACGGCGGCGAGGGCGGTGTGGACCAGCAGCCGCGGCCGCAGGTCCGCGTCGGCGTCCACGCCCAGCCGCTCGGCCACCGCCGCGATCAGCGCCTGCTCGTCGGCGCCGCGCGCCGCGAGGAAGCGCGGGACCAGTGACGGGCTGTTCCCCAGCACCGCGCACTGGAGTTCCCAGCGGTCGTGGCCGTCCTCGATGTGCGTCAGCTCCTCGGCGATGGCCTCGCGCAGTACGGTGAGGGTGGCGCGCCCCGGCGGAGCCCCGACGATCGCGCGGCAGGTCCGCGCGGTGCTGTCGGGGGCGGCGGCGAGGATCGCGTCGTCGAGGTGGCCGAAGTAGTTGAAGAACGTCCGCATCGAGACGCCCACTTCCGCCGTGACCGCCTCCACCGTCACCTGGTCGAGTCCGCGCTCCGCCGCCATGCGCAGCGCGGTGTCGGCCAGGGCGTCGCGGGTCGCGCGCTTCTTGCGCTCGCGCAGGCCGAGGGGAGGGTCGGAGAGGGTCACGAAGATGCATACTATGCAAAAATGCACGGACTGCAAATTTGATCGCGGCAGGGACGGCGGAGAGGGGCCGCGCCCGCGGCCGGTCACCGGCATGAAGGTCCCGGAGGGGGCTACTCGGCGCAGTGGCCGTCCCGTCTCCCCGCCCGCCTCCGGCCGGCGGCGGGCCCCTCCCACAGGAGCGCCGATGGACTGGTGTCCGCTGCGGTTGACCACCCCCGTCAAGCAACACCTCTTCGGCGGGCGGGCCATCCCGGACCGCCTCGGGCGCACCGGGCTGCCCGCGGGGCGGATCGCCGAGACCTGGGAGGTCAGCGACGTGCCCGGGGACGGGGCGCGGGTGCGGGAGGGCCCGCTGGCCGGGCTGTCGCTGCGCGAGCTGACCGAGCGGGACCCCGAGGGGCTGGTGGGCCGGGGGTGGCGGGGACCGCGTTTCCCGCTGCTGACCAAGTACATCGACGCGACCGGCCCCCTCCCCGTCCACCTGCACGCCGACGACGAGGCCGCGCGCGGGCAGGGCGAGCCGAACGGCAAGACGGAGGCGTGGCACGTCCTGGCGGCCGAACCCGGCGCCACGGCGCTGGCCGGCGTGGAGCCGGGCGTGCACCGCGAGCGGTTGCGGCGCGCCCTGCTGGAACAGGACTTCGACGCCGTGATGCGCCGCCTGCCGCTCAGCGCCGGGCAGACGCTGTACGTCCCGGCGGGCACCCTGCACAGCTTCGGCCCCGGCACGCTCGTCTACGAGATCGAGCAGACCTCCGACCTCCAGGAGCACGCCATGCGCCACCGCATGGAGGACGGGTCCGCGCTCGGCGACGACCAGTGGCGCGCCAACATCGACGCGCTCCTGGCCCAGTGGAGGCCAAGCCCGCGCCCGGACTTCGTGCCGGGCCTGCGCCTGCCCGTGGGCGACGGCGTCGACCGGGTGTTCCTGTGCGCCGGCCCCCACTTCGCCCTGGAACGGTGGCGCGTGCGCGCCGGGGCCGTGCTCGACCGCCCCTTCGACACCGCCCACGTCCTCAGCAACGCGGGGGCACCGGTCTCGTTCGACCTCGGTGACGACCGGACGCGGGAGGAGCTGGGCCGGGCGCGGACCGTACTGTTGCCCGCCGCTCTCGGCCGGGTGCGGATCCACGGCCCCGCGGACGTGCTCGCCGGCTACCTGCCCGACCTCACGCACGACGTCCGGCGCCCCCTGTCCGCCGCGGGTTACGGCCCGGCCGTCGTCTCCGCGCTGGGGGAAGGGCTCTCCTGAGCCGCGGAGGGACGGCCGGGCCGCGCGGTCACCGGGTCACGGTCCACTTCTGGTGGGCGGCTCCGGTGCAGGTCCAGATCTGCAGTCGGGTGCCGTTGGCGGAGCTGCCGCCGGTGGCGTCCAGGCACTTGTCGGCCTGCGGGTTGACGATGTCGCGAGCGGCGGGGACGGCCCACTGCTGGGCGGGGGTGCCGTTGCAGTCGTAGAGCTGGACGGGCGTGCCGTCGGCCGTTTTGCCCGCTGCGACGTCCAGGCACTTGCCGAGCGCGCGGATCGTCCCGTCGGCGCCGACGGTCCACTGCTGGGCGGGGGTGCCGTTGCAGTCGTGGAGCTGGACGGGCGTGCCGTTGGCGGCGTTCCCGCCGGCCACGTCCACGCACTTGCCGCCGATGCCGGTGATGGGACCGCCGCCCGGCTGCCCGGTGTTCGTGCTGACCCGGACGTGGTCGACGAGGAGGCGCTGGGGGAAGACCGTGCTGCCGTCGGGGTCTCCGGGCCAGTAGCCGCCGACCGCGAGGTTGAGGATCAGGAAGAAGGGCTTGTCGAAGACCCACGGGCGCCCGCCGAGGTCGGCGGGGGTGCGCCGCTGGTAGACGGTGCCGTCGACGGACCAGGTGATCGCGTTCGGGCTCCAGTCGACGGCGAAGGTGTGGAAGGCGTCGGCGGACGCCTGGCCGCCGGGCAGGGTGTATCCGGCGCCGATGCCGCCGGAGCCGGAGTAGCCGGGGCCGTGGAGGGTGCCGTGGACGGTGGACGGTTCGAAGCCCACGTTCTCCATGACGTCGATCTCGCCGGAGGCGGGCCAGCCGACCTGGCCGATGTCGTTGCCGAGCATCCAGAACGCGGGCCACATGCCCTGTCCGCGCGGGACCTTCATCCGGGCCTCGACGCGGCCGTACGTCGTGGTGAACCGGCCGGCCGTGTTGAGCCGGGCGGAGGTGTACTCGCACCGCCCGTACCAGCACTGGTAGTTGCCGGGGTTCTCGCGGCGGGCGGTGATGACCAGGTGCCCCTGGCCGTCGAGGGCGGCGTTGCGGTTCCCGGCGGTGTAGTACTGCCGCTCGTGGTTGGAGACGTTGTCGCCCGTCTCGATCTGCCACTTCCCGCTGTCGACGGCGGCGCCCGCCGGCCCGTCGAAGTCGTCGGAGAAGGTGACGGCGGCCGATGGGGCCGCCGCGGCGGTACGGCCGGAGGGTTCCGCCGGGTGCGCGGGGGCGCCCCGTGCCGGTCCGGTGGACAGCGACGCGAGGGCGAGCACCACGACGAGGGGCAGCAGCAGGCGTCGGGGCGGACGCGGGAAGTCCATGACTCTCCCTTCGGGGAGCACGACGAGGAAGGCCCGACATGGCAGGTACATGACAGGCCGGGGGCGCGGACCGGACGGCCGACGCGCCGAACCGGGACGAGCGGGAGGCCGCCCGGGACCGGAAGGCTTAGTTCACTGCGTGATTTAAGGAGTGAACAGATGGCCTGTCAAGGGCCCGGACGCCGATCCGCGTCCACCGCCGGGGCCCGTCACGGCATCCGGCGTCCCGACGCGGTGATCGAACGGGGCGCGGAGTCGTACGGTACGCCGTGAGGGAGTTCGTCGGCCGCCGGGCGCCGGACTTCCGGAGCGAAGCGTTTCGCGCACGCGCACCACGCCGCCCATGCGATGAGGAGGGCCCCATGGACGCCGCCGGAGAAGGACGGCAGCGACTGGACGCGGTCAGCGTCCTCAACACGAAGACGACACTCCTCCAGCTCCTCGGCCGGGCGGGGGTCTCCCCCGGCGAGGCGGAGGAGTTGATCGGCCTCGTCGAGGCCGGTGCCCTCGCCCTCGCGCACCGGGAGATCGGCGGGGCCGGGCGGAGCGCTCCGGGCGGGAAGGGCGAGCTCTACGCGTCCGGCTGGCTCGACGGCGCCCGGGCCGCCGCCGACGAACTCGGCGACCTCGCCGAACGGGCGCTGCGGAGCGCCGTCGCCTCCGGTCCGTCGTCCCCCACCCCGGACGCCCGCCCTCCCGTCAGGAGGATGGAGGTGGAACGGGCGAAGGCGGCGGTCACCCCCCTCTACCTCTCGTTCACCACCGCCTCCGACCTCGATCCGGAGGTCTCCGACCAGGTGCTCACCGCCGTCCTCGGCACCATGGACCCCCGGCGGCGGGCCGGATACCCGGGATCGCTGGCGGAGTTCGTCTCGGCCCACCGCGCACGCCTGGAGCGGCTGTACGCGCGGTACGGGCCCGGCAGCACCATCGCGATCCACGGCCGCTACTCCCTCGTCCACTCCCCCACCAGCGTCGCCGTACTGGAACGCCTCGCCACGGCGCCGGTGGCGCTGCGGGAGGAGTGGGACGCCGCCGAACTGCCGCCCGCGTGGCTGGAGGGGCTCACGACGGCCTGGGACCCACCGGCCTGACCGGCGGACGGCAGGGGACGGGCGGCGGGCGGCAGTCGACGGTGACGGGCGGGCTGGAATACTCCGGTCGTGGACGGCGAAGTGGTGGGGAACGGGACGCGGGCGGACGCGTCGGCGCACGGCGCGGCCTGGGCGCTGCGTTCCGCGACGGAGGCGGACGTCGAGGTGATCGCGGAGCTGCGGGCCACGGTCATGCGCGCGGACCTGGAACGCCTCGGGCGGTACGACGAGCACCGGGTGCGGCAGCGGCTGCGGGACTCCTTCTCCCCGCGGCACACGTCGGTCGTCGTGGTCGGCCGCGAACTCGCGGGGTGCGTGACGGTCCGGCCCGCCGGGGGCAGGCAGTGGCTGGAGCACTTCTACCTCGCTCCGCACCACCAGGGCCGGGGGCTCGGCTCCGCCGTCCTGCGCGCGGTGCTGGAGGGGGCCGACGCGCGGGGCCTGGCCGTGGGGTTGAACGTCCTACAGGGCAGTCCCGCCCGCCGGCTCTACGAGCGCCACGGGTTCGTCGTGGAGGCACAGGACCCGGTCGACGTCTTCATGGTGCGTCCCCCGGGGGCGGGGACCGTCGCATAAGGCCGCCCGCCCGCCGCTCCGGGCCCCGCCCGAACCGCCCCCTCCCGGGGCGGCGCCGCCGGAGGGGCTCACCCGGCCAGTCGTGCCTTCCAGATCTCCTCGCTGGGCCACGCGTGGGCCCAGGCGGCCGACACCTCCGCGTAGTCCCGGTGCGCGGGCCGGGGGGCCTGGACCTCGATCAGGTCCTCGACGACGAAGCCGTGGGACCGGAGCAGCCGGATCATCTCGCCGTGCGGCAGGACGAACTCCGTGCGCTCCCCCCAGTCCAGTCGGCCCATGCCGAACTGCCCGCGGAGCAGGGTCGCGGACGCCCGTCCTCCCGGCGGTACGCACAGGGCGAACAGGGGGGAGTACCGCATGAACACGAGCCGGCCGCCGGGCGCGAGGAGCCGGGCGGCCTCCGGGATCCACCGGTGGGGGTCGCACCACAGGGAGGCCCCGTACTCGCTGATCGCCAGGTCGAACGCGCCGTCCTCGCAGGGCACCTGCTCCGCACTGCCGAGGACGAGGGGGAAGTCCAGGCCGAACTCCGCCTGCATGGCGCGCGCGGTGGCGAGCTGCTTCTCCGAGAAGTCGATCCCGACCGGGTGGGCGCCCGCCCGGGCGAGCCACGCGGAGACGTAGGCGGTGCCGCAGCCCAGCTCGATCGCGCGCGTCCCCGCCAGGCCGTCGGGGAGCACGCGGACCTGTGACTCCGGAGTGGCCCACAGTCCCCAGCGCGGTTCCGGCAGCGCCCACTGGTCGCGGGCGAGCGGCCCGTGCCAGGCGGCCGCCCTGTCGTCCCAGTAACGCCGGTTCAGCTCCGCGTGGTCGGATCGATCGCCATGAGCAGTCATGGGGACATTCGACCGAAGGGCGGTGCGGGCCGGCAACGGAATAACGGTGGTGCCCCCGTCCCCGGGCGGGGCGCCCGGGGCCCGGTCAGGTCTCCGCGCGGCGGGCGGTGGATCCGCGCGGCACGCAACGGGCCGTGGGCGACCAGCGCTCCCGGACGGGCCGGCCGTCGATCAGTTCGAGCACGGACTCGGCGACGGAGAACCCGTACCGGTGCACGTCCACGCTCATGGTGGTGAGCGCGGGGGACGCCAGTCGGCACAGCGTGGAGTCGTCCCAGGCGACGAGCGACAGCCTCCCAGGCACGTCGACGCCGAGGTCCCTGGCCGCGCCCAGACCGGCCACCGCCATCACGTCGTTGTCGTAGAGGATGGCGGTCGGCGGCTCGGGGCCTTGCAGCAGCCCGACGGTGAGCCGTTCGCCGGCCTCGTGGGAGTAGTCGCCCTCGACCGTCACCGGCTCGGGCACGCCCGCCTCGCGGCAGCCCTGGAGGAGCGCCGCCGTGCGGGCGCGCGTGTGCAGCAGTTCGGAGGGGCCGCTGACCCGCGCGACGCGACGGTGGCCGAGTCCGAGCAGGTGCCCCAGGGCGTCGCGTACGGGGCCGGCGTCGTCCGTGCGGACGGCGGGCGCCGCCGGGTCCTCCTCCCAGGTGCCGGCGAGCAGGAACGGCAACCCCAGCTCGCGCAGGACGCGCGGGCGCCGGTCGCCACCGGTGAGGTTGACGACCACCACGGCGTCCACCAGCCGCCGCGCCGCCCAGCGCCGGTACGCCTCGGTCTCCGCGTCGTGCGTTCCGACGATGTGCAGCAGCACGGACATGCCGCGCTCGGCCAGCCGTTCCTCGATCCCGGTGATGAACTCCATGAAGAACGGTTCGACGCCGAGCAGTCGGGCGGGGCGGGCGAGGACCAGTCCGACCGCGCCGGAGCCCGCCGCCCCTCCGGGACCGGCGGGCGTGCCGGGGCCCTCCGGGAAGGGGCGCGGGGCGCGGGTGCCGTCCCGTCCGGTCACGGGCACCTCCTTCTCCGGGTCTGCCGGCGCGAGCGGCTCACCGGTGGGTTCGCGGTACGCGACCGCGCGGGGCGGCACGTCCGGCTCGATGGTGGTCACGGTACCGGGGCCGGCGGAGACGAGGCCGATCCGCTCCGCGCCCGCGCGCGGTGACGGCCCGGCGGAGGGGGGACGAGGAGGGCGACCGGTCACTCCTCCTTGTGCGGACCGGCTCACTCGGTGATTCTTACGTCGCTGAACAAAGTAAGTCAACCAGTCATGAGCGTCTCCCCCTGGGGACCGACATAAGGATGTTGATCACCGTGGCAGCGCCTTCCGCCCCGCTCGATCCGGGTCTCGTACACCTGCGTGCCGCGGGTGTGAGCCTGGTACTGGACCTCACCGGTGACACCCTGCCGCGCGTGCCGCACTGGGGCGCGGACCTCGGGCCGCTCGACGCCGCCGCGCTGGAGGCCCTCCGGCTGGCCCGGCGGCCACAGCCCATCGGCTTCTCCGTGGACGGCCCCGTGGAGGTCTCCGTCCTGCCCGAGCAGTCCGCGGGCTGGCTCGGCACCCCCGGCCTGTCCGGCAACCGGGCCGGCCGGGACTTCTCGACGGCCTTCCGGGTGCGCGACGCGTCCCTGGTGGCGGGCGGGCGGGACGGCGACGGCGGCCGCGTGGTCGTCCGCGCGGCCGACGCGGACGCGGAGCTCGAACTGGAGCTGACCGTGGAACTCACCGCCGCCGGCCTGGTGCGCCAGCGCGCCGCCGTCACCAACCGCGGGGCCGTCCCCTTCGCCGTCGACGCCGTGAGCCTCACGCTGCCCGTTCCCGCCACCGCGACCGAACTGCTCGACTTCACCGGCCACCACCTGCGCGAACGCAGCCCCCAGCGCACCGCTTTCGCCCAGGGGCTGCGGATGCGGGAGAACCGCACCGGCCGGACCGGCTACGACTCCGCCTACCTCCTCGTCGCCGGCACCGGCGGCTTCGGCAACCGCTCCGGCGAGGTCTGGGGCGTGCACACCGCGTGGTCGGGCAACCACCGCACCTTCGCCGAACGCACCTTCCACAGCGTCTCCCTGCTCGGCGCGGGCGAACTGCTGCTCTCCGGCGAGGTCCTGCTCGGCCCGGACGAGACCTACTCCACGCCCTGGTGCTACGGCTCCTACGGCGCCCGGGGCCTCGACGAGCTCTCCGCGCGCTTCCACCGCGAACTGCGCGCCCGGCCGCACCACCCCTCCACCCCCCGCCCGGTGGTCGTCAACACGTGGGAGGCCGTCTACTTCGACCACGACCTGGACCGGTTGCGCGCCCTGGCCGACGCCGCCGCCGCGGTCGGCGCCGAGCGGTTCGTACTCGACGACGGCTGGTTCGGCTCCCGCCGCGACGACCGGCGCGCCCTGGGCGACTGGTACGTCTCCGACGAGGTCTGGCCCGAGGGGCTGACCCCCCTCACCGACCACGTCACCGCCCTCGGCATGGAGTTCGGCCTCTGGGTCGAACCCGAGATGATCAACGAGGACTCCGACCTCGCCCGCGCCCACCCCGACTGGATCATGGCCGCCGGGAACCGGCTGCCCGGGGCCGCGCGCTCCCAGCAAGTGCTGGACCTGGCGCGCCCGGAGGCGTACGCGTACCTCCTGGAGCGCCTGGACACGCTGCTGAGCGACTACCCGATCGCCTATCTGAAGTGGGACCACAACCGGGACCTCGTCGAGGCCGGACACCGTCCCACCGGCGGCGCCGGCGTCCACGGCCAGACCCTCGCGGCCTACCGCCTCCTCGCCGAGCTGCGCCGGCGCCACCCGTCCGTCGAGATCGAGTCCTGCTCCTCCGGTGGCGGCCGGGTCGACCTCGGCATCCTGGAGCACACCGACCGGGTGTGGGTCTCGGACTGCATCGACGCCCTGGAACGGCAGCAGATCCAGCGGTGGACCAACGCCCTGATCCCCCTGGAACTCATGGGCACCCACGTCGGTTCCGGCACCGCGCACACCACCGGCCGCCGCCACGTCCTCGACTTCCGCGCGGGCACCGCCCTCTTCGGCCACTTCGGGGTGGAGTGGGACCTCACCTCGGCCGACCCCGGGGAGCTGACCCGGCTCGGCGAGTGGATCGCGCTCTACAAGGAGCTGCGCGGCCTCCTCCACACCGGCACCGCCGTCCACGCCGACCACCCCGACCCCGCCTACCAGGTGCACGGCGTCGTCGCCGAGGACGGCTCCGACGCGCTCTACGCGCTCGTCGCGACCGCCACCTCCGCGCTCTATCCGCCCGGCCCGGTCGTACTGCCCGGCCTGGACCCGGACGCCGCCTACCGGGTCCGCCCGCAGCCCCCGGGAGACGTACCGGACGGCAACGCGCACCACTGGGGGGCGGAGCTGCCCTGGTGGACCCCGAAGGGGGTGGTGCTGCCCGGCCGGGTCCTGGCCGCCGCGGGCCTCCAGGCGCCCGTGCTCTACCCGGAGCGGCTGGTGCTGATCAGGGCGACGCGTCTGCCGTAGCGTCCCGTGCCGGCCGGGGACGGGCGGAGGGGCGGGGCGCCCCGGCCGGTGGCCGCCCGTCCCCGGTCGGTCCGGCCGGTCCACTCCGCACGGTGGAACAGCCGGGCGGAGGGGCGGGGCGGCGCCGCTACCGGGCCGGGTCGACGCGGTCCGTTCCGTCCGCGTACAGCCAGCACTTGGCGAAGTGGCCGGGGGCGACGGCGTGGTCCCGCACCGGCCGGGAGCAGACGTCCATGGCCTGGGGGCAGCGGTCGCGGAACGTGCAGCCGGAGTCGGCCGGCGGGGCCGCCCCCGGTCCGGTGGGCTCGACCGCGCGGGTGCCGGAGAGCAGCTCCGTGCGGCCCGCGGACACGTCGGGGTTGGGGGCGGCGGAGGCGAGCAGCCGGGTGTAGGGGTGCCGCGGGTGGAGGATGACCTCGTCGGCCGCGCCCCGTTCCACGACGCGGCCCCGGTACATCACCAGGATCTCGTCGGAGAAGTGCCGGGCGGTGGCCAGGTCGTGGGTGATGTAGAGGACGGCGAGGTCGTCCTCGCGCTGGAGCCGGGCGAGGAGGTTCAGCACGCCCAGCCGGATGGAGACGTCCAGCATGGACACCGGTTCGTCGGCGACGACGACCCGGGCGCCGGGGGCGAGCGCCCGGGCGATGGCGACGCGCTGCCGCTGGCCGCCGGAGAGCTCGTGCGGGCGGCGCTGCGCGATGTCGGCCGCCGGGTGCAGGTTGACCCGCTCCAGCAGTTGCTCGACCCGTTCCCGGGTCTCGGCCGCGGTCCCGGTCACGCCGTGCAGCTTCAGCGGACGGGCGATGTGGTGCTCGACGGTGTGGAAGGGGTTGAGCGAGGCGAAGGGGTCCTGGAAGACCATCTGGACGTGGTCGCGGTAGCGGCGGTCGGGGATCTCGGTGCCGTCGGCGGCGGTGGCGGTGATCCGGCCGCCGGTGGGCCGCTCCAGCCGGGCGATCATGCGGGCGACGGTCGACTTGCCCGAACCGGACTCCCCGACCAGCGCGACCGTCCGCCCGGGCGCCAGGGAGAAGGAGACGTCGTCCACCGCGCGCAGCCTGGAGCGGCGCAGCCCGGTCCGGACGGAGAAGTCCTTGACCAGGTCGCGTACGTGAAGCGTGGTCATCGGGCGGCCCTCTCGTCGGTGTGCTGGTCCCGGGGCGCCGGCGGCGCGCCGTCGGCCGGGGCGTCGTCCTCCCGCGTCCGCGCGCTCGCCTCCCCGGTGCGGACGAACGAGCCGCGCTCGCCGGTCAGGCTCGGGAAGGAGTCGAGCAGTTGGCGGGTGTAGGGGTGCCGCGGATTGCGGTGGAGCTCCTCCGCGTCCGCGTACTCGACGACCTCGCCCCCGCGCATGACGGCGATGCGGTCGCTCAGTTCCAGGAGCAGCGGCAGGTCGTGGGTGATGAAGACGACGGCGAAGCCCAGCTCGTCCCGGAAGCGCAGGATCTCCCTGAGGATGCCGCGCTGCACGACCACGTCGAGCGCGGTCGTCGGCTCGTCCATGATCATCACCTGCGGGTCGAGCAGCAGCGCCATGGCGATCATGACGCGTTGCCGCATCCCGCCGGACAGCTCGTGCGGGTACGAGTCGAGCCGCCGGGGGTCCACGCCGACCAGCCGCAGCACCTCGGCGCACCGCTCGCGCCGCTCGGCCCTGGTCATCCCGGGGCGGTGGGTGGTGAGGACGTCGTCGAGCTGGGCGTGGACGGAGATCACCGGGTTGAGCGCGTTCATCGCGCCCTGGAAGACCATCGACAGCTTCGCCCACCGGAAGCGCCGCAGCTCCTCGCTCTCCAGGCCCAGCACGTCGACGTCGGTGCCGTCGCGGTCGTGGAACGTCACCGAGCCCGACGCCACCTCGGCGGGCGGCCGGTGCAGCCGGTTGATCGCGTACGCGAGGGTGGTCTTGCCGCAGCCGGATTCACCGGCCAGGCCGAGGATCTCGCCGCGGCCGAGGACGAAGGAGACGTCCTTGACGGCGTGCACCGGCGTTTCGCCCCCGTAGACGACGTTCAGCCGCTCGACGGTGAGTACGGGGTCGGGGTGGCCGGACACGCTCCCCGGTCCCTCCGCCGGAGAGGCCGGCGCGGTCACGGCCGGTGCGGTCACGGCTGCCCCGGTCACGGTCGATCCGGTCACGGCTGCCTCGGTCGCGGCTGCCCCGGTCGCGGCCGATCCGGTCACGGCTGCCCCGGTCGCGGCTGCCCCGGCCTCGGCCGGCGCGGTCACGGCCGGCGCGTGCCTGCGGCGGCCCCGCCGGGCGGCCTCGGGGAGGTCGCGCAGCCTGGGGTTGATGATCTCGTCGATGGAGAAGTTGATCAGGGAGAGTCCGCAGCCGAACAGCGCGATGACCACGCCCGGCGGGACGAACCACCACCACGCCTCCCGTTGCAGCGCGAAGCCGTTCTGCGCGTAGTACAGCATCGTGCCGAGCGTGGAGGAGTTGGAGGCGCCCAGCCCCAGGAAGGACAGGCCGGCCTCGCTGAGGATCGCCAGGATCACCGCGAAGACGAACTGCGAGGCCAGCAGCGGCAGCAGGTTGGGGAGGATCTCCACGGACACCACCCGCCAGGGCTTCTCCCCGGCCACCCGCGCCGCCGCCACGTAGTCGCGGTTGCGCAGGCTCAGCGTCTGGGCGCGCAGCACCCGCGAGGACGCGGCCCAGCCGGTGACGGCGAGCACCACGGCGATGGTCCACCAGCCGCGCTCGGCGGCCGGGACGAACCCGGCGATGACGATCACCAGCGGCAGACCGGGGATGACCAGCATGACGTTGGAGACGAGCGAGAAGACCTCGTCCACCACGCCGCCGGCGTAGCCGCCGACGATGCCGAAGAGGGCCGACAGCAGGGTGGCCATGACGCCCACCAGCAGGCCGATCCGGAGCGAGCCCCGGGTGGCGTGGGCGAGTTGGGCGAGGACGTCCTGGCCGGTCTGGGTGGTGCCGAGGAGGAACTCGCCGCTCGGCGCGGTCATCCCCATGTTGCGCACCTGGTCGGGGTCGCCCACGAAGAAGGGGCCGAGGACGCCGAAGAGGGTGATGGCCGCGACCAGGCCGAGGCCGATGCCGAGCTTGGGCGACCAGCGGGGCAGGAGCGAGCGCCAGCCGCTGCCCGCGGGAGTGCCGGGCGGCGCGCCGGGCGCGGCCGGGGCGGTGGCGGCGAGGGGTTCGGCCGCCTCGGTGGTGGCCGGGCCGGGATTCGTCACGGTGCGGGCTCCCTGTCTCTCAGACACCGGCTCGGGTGCGGGGGTCGATGAGGCCGTAGAGCAGGTCGACGACGAGGTTGGCGCCCAGTACGGCCACCGTGATCACCAGGAAGATCCCCTGCATCAGGGCGAAGTCGTTGTTCTGCACGGCCTGGAGCAGCTTTCCGCCGATGCCCGGGTAGGAGAAGACCTGCTCGGTGATGATCGAACCGGCGACGACGAAGCCCAGTGAGATCGCGAAGCCGGCGACGGAGGGCAGGACCGCGTTGCGGGCGGCGTAGGCGACCATGATCCGCCTCTCCCGCAGCCCCTTGGCCCGGGCGGTGAGGACGTAGTCCTCGGAGACGGTCGAGACCATCATGTTGCGCATCCCGAGCAGCCAGCCGCCCATCGAGGAGAGGACGATGGTCAGCGCCGGCAAGGTCCCGTGGTACCCGGCCGACTGGATGAACTCCCAGTTCCAGCCCGGGTCCAGGACGACGTCGTAGCCGCCCAGCAGCGGGAACCACTTGAGTGCCGAGGCGAAGACCGCGACCAGGATCAGCGCCAGCCAGAAGTAGGGGACCGCGGCCAGCACGGTCGTGGCCGGCACCAGGGAGTCGAGCCAGGTGCCGCGCCGCCAGCCCACGACCGTGCCGAGCACGGTGCCGAGCACGAAGGAGAGCAGGGTCGCGATCCCCACCAGGACGATCGTCCAGGGGAGGGAGTCCCCGATCACCTCCGAGACGGGGGCGGGGAAGGCACTCACCGAGACCCCCAGTTCGCCCCTCAGGAGATTGCCCAGGTAGGACAGGTACTGGTCCCACAGGGGTTCCCGGCTGTCCGTGCCGAGGAGGAGCTCGTAGGACCTGCGGACCGACGGGTCCACGGAGCCGCCGCGCTGCTGGAGCCGCGCCATGAGGGTGTCGACCGGGTTGCCCGGCATCATCCTCGGAATGAAGAAGTTCAGCGTCAGCGCCGCCCACAGGGCGACCGCGTAGAACGCCAGCTTCCGGAAGTAGTACCTCATCGCCTGTCGCCGCCCATCGCCGTGGCTCCTCCTCGTCCGCTCAGCCGCTCGGGCTCAGCCGTGCACAGACCTCTCGACCGGGCCGGCGCTCACGCGGCGGGCTTCAGCTTCTTGAAGACCTGCGCGTGGTCGGGGCGGCTCCAGATGGCCGGGAAGGCGTACAGGTCCTCCTGCGTCGGCCAGCCGGTGAACTTGTCGGCGTGGTACTCGCTGGTCGTGCCGCCGGTCAGGACGGGGATGTACGGCATGACCTCCTCCAGCCGGGTCTGGATGACGTCGTACTGCTCCTGCCGGGCCGCGGTGTCGTCCGGGGCGATCGACTTCAGCTTCTCCAGGGCCCCGTCCACGGCCGCGTCCTTGAACCGGGAGAAGTTGGGGTTCGCGGCCTCGCCCACGGGCGCGGTCGTCGCGCCGGAGAAGAAGTAGTAGTAGAGGTAGTACGGGTCGGGCGCGGGTCCGGGCGTCAGGGCGTCGATGATCAGCTCGTACTCGCCCTGGCCCCGGGCGTCGGACCACTCGTTCCAGGAGAGCTGCTGGGCGGTGAGCTTGATCCCGGCCTTCTTGAGCTGCTGGGCCATCGTGTCGACCGCGGTGATGTAGTCGGTCCAGCCGGAGACGACCTTGACGGTGAGCTCCAGCTTCCTGCCGTCCTTGGCGTAGATCCCGTCGGACCCCTTGGTCCAGCCGGCGCCCTGGAGGAGCCGGGCCGCCGTGGCGACGTCGGGCTCCATCGGCGCGGTCCTGTCCTTCAGCCCACTGGAGATGATCTTGTCGTCGCGGCCGGGGAGCGCGAATCCGGGGGAGATCTCCGAGGAGGTGTTCTGGAAGGCGAGCGAATTGATCTGCCCGCGGTCCAGGGCGTGGTAGATGGCCTTGCGGACGGCCGGGTCCGTCTGTGGGCCCTTGCAGCCGAGCGCGCTGTTGGAGCAGGTGAAGAGAGCGGTCTGGTTCATCGGCACGGTGACGGCCCGGTAGCCCGGGTAGTTCTTCTCGACGTTCGCCAGGTCCGGGACCGGGCCGGTCTGCCAGTCGATCTTCCCTGCGGCGAGCGCGTCCGCACCGGCCTGGTTGCCGGAGAGGGAGAGGTAGCGGACCTTCTTCACCTTCGGCTCGCCGCCCCAGTAGCCGGGGTTGGCCTTGAGGGTGAACGCCTGGGCCTTGAAATCGTCGACCATGTACGGGCCCGTGCCCACCGGGTTCTCGATCCGGTCCTTCGAAGGGTCCTTGATCTTGCCCCAGATGTGCTCCGGCACGATCCAGATCTTGCCGAGGATCTGCGGTCCCTCCATGAAGGCCGGCTTGTCGAAGGAGATCTTGACGTGGGTGTCGTCGACGGCCGTGGCCTTGCCCTTGTAGCCGGTTCCGTTCATGGTCGGGTACTTGGTGATCATGTCGAGCGTGAACACCACGTCGTCGGCCGTGAACTTCTCCCCGTCGGTCCACTTCACGTCGTCGCGCAGGGTGACCGAGAGCTCCGTGCCCTCCTCGTTCCACCGGTACGCGGTGCCCAGCAGCGGCTCGGGCTCCGCGCGCCGGGTGAGGTTGTAGAAGAACAGCCCCTCGAAGATGGTTCCGGGGCCGTCGATCAGGGTCGGTGAGTACGGGTTGTAGTTGCGCTGGTAGTCACCGGACTGGCCGGTGAAGACGACCAGCGCGTCGTTCCCGGAGGAGCTCTCGCCCGGTCCGGAGCAGCCGGCCAGCAGCGCGGCGGCGGCCGCCGCCGCGACCGCCGCCGTACGCGCGCGCCGGTGCTTGGTCTGCAGGAACATCCCTTGGTCCTCTCGTCACCGGCCGGCACGCCGAACGTGCTTGGGAGCGCCGCCCGTTGGGGCGTCGAACTGGTGGCGAGATTGTTAAGACGCCGAATAAAGAAAGTCAATACCCCGTCACGGGTTGCGGGACCCCGCTCCCGCCGTGTCCCGGCCGCGGAGCCGTGCGGGCCCGGGGACTTCGTAAGGCGCGTGAACTAAGCTGGCGGAAGTGGCGTGACCCGCCGCTGTTCGACCTGGACGTCGTGGACGGCGCGCACGAGGCGCGGGCGGAGGAACCAGTGAGTGGACCGGCTCAGACCACACCTCACGCGAGCAGCAGGTCGGCCGTCCTCGACGTGATCCGCGCGGCGGGCACGATCAGCCGGGTCGGCCTCGCGCGGGCCACCGGCTTCACCGGCGCGACCATCTCCACGGTCGTCCGCCGGCTCATCGACGACGGGCTCGTCCTGGAGACCGGGCGCGCGGAGTCCACCGGCGGGAAGCCCCGGGTCCTGCTCCAGCTCAACCAGGACTCGCGCTACGCGGTCGGGGTCCACCTGGACCTGTCGGGGATCACCTACGTCCTCACCAACCTCGGCGGTTCCGTGGTCGCCCGGATGTCGCGGGCCGGAGCGGGCGAGGAGGACCCGCCCGTCGTCGTCGGGCGGATGGCCCGCGAGGTCGAGGCCCTGATCGAGGGCATCGGCGTCGACCGGTCCCGGATCACCGGCCTCGGCCTGGTCTCCCCCGGCCCGCTCGCCCCGGCCGCCGGGATGCGGCTCACCCCGCCCGCGATGCGCTCCTGGGAGGACTTCCCCCTCGACCGCGCCCTGGAGGAGGCCACCGGCCTGCCCGTCCTCCTCGACAACGACGCCACGGCCGCGGCCCTCGGCGAGCACTGGTCCGGCGTCGTCGGCGGCACCGCCACCTTCGCCGCCCTGTACATGGGCACCGGCATCGGCGCCGGCCTCCTCATCAACGGCCTCACCTACCGCGGCGCCAGCGGCAACGCCGGGGAGATCGGCCACGTCTGCCTCGACGTCAACGGCCCCGAGTGCTGGTGCGGCGCCCGGGGCTGCACGGAGATCCTCGCCGGTCCCGCCGCGGTCGTCGCCGCCGCGCGCGCCGACAGGAGGCTCGCCAGGGCGGCCGGCCTGACCAGCGGCAAGGGGAACAAGCCCCCGCGGCCCTCCGTGGCCGCGGAGTTCGCGGCGGTCGCCCGGGCGGCGCGCGACGGCGAGCCCGCGGCCCGCGCCCTCCTGGAGGACTCGGCCCGCCACCTCGCGGTGGCCGCCCGCACCCTGGCCAACGTCATGGACCTGGAGCTCCTGGTCCTCACCGGCCCGAGCCTGGCCATCGCCGGCTCGACGTACCTGCCGGTGGTCCAGGAGGAGATGGACCGCGCCTTCTTCTCCCGCGCCACCCACCCGGTGGAGGTGCGCCTGTCCACCTCGGCGGCCACCGCCCCGGCGATCGGCGCCGCGACGATGGTGCTCCAGTCCGAACTCGTCCCCCTGCGCCAGGGCCTGCGCCTCCCGGGCAACCTGGCGGACGCGGAGCCGGGCGGCACGGCGGTGCGCGCGGCCCACGGCGGCTGACACCGCGGGGCGGACCGGCCGCGCCCGTCGCCCCGGCCGCGGTGGGCGCGGTGGGCGTGACGGCCACGGCATCGGACCGGATGGGTACGGCGAAGCCTCGATCACCCGGACGTACGTCAACTGCCGCCAGGACTCCAAGAAGGCCGGGTCGAACAACGCCACCCATCGCACGCCTGACCTGTGCTGGGGGTCGAACAACGCCACGCTCTCCCTGGGCGGCACGACCACCGAGCTGGTGTGGGACGCGACGGAGGGGAAGTGGTTCACCGCCAACGGCGACGGCTCCAAGGTGGAGCGGGTCATCGGTGAGAACACCGACAACGGTGCCCGCAACGGCGAGTACTGGATCGTCACCACCAAGGACGGCACCAAGTACCACTTCGGCAAGAACAAGCTGCCCGGCTGGTCCGACCAGGGCACCACCACCACCGCCGACGACGACCCGCAGACGCAGTCCGTGCTCACCGTGCCGGTGTACGGCAACCACCCCGCGGAGGACTGCTACAAGGCCGGTGACTGGGCCGGTTCGTCCTGCACCCAGGGCTGGCGCTGGAGCCTCGACTACGTCGAGGACGTCCACGGCAACGCCATGTCGCTGTGGTGGCAGCGCGAGGAGAACTACTACGCGCGCAACCTGAACTTCAAGGCCCCGGTCGAGTACCACCGCGGCGGCTACCTGTCGCACATCGACTACGGCCAGCGCAAGGACGCCAACGGCAGCCTCTTCTCCGCCGCCGCTCCGGCCCGCGTCAACTTCACCGTGGCCGAACGCTGCTACCAGGAGGGCGGCGTCGCCTGCTCGGAGACGAACTTCACCTCCAAGGACCCCGGCAAGTACCGCATCTGGTACGACACCCCGGCCGACCTGCGCTGCCATTCGGGCAAGATGTGCTGGAACGCCGGTCCCACGTTCTGGTCCCGCAAGCGCCTGGACAAGATCAGCACCACCGCGCAGCGGCTCCGGGGCGTGACCGCGCACCAGTTGGTGGACGAGTACCAGCTCACGCAGAACTTCCCCACGCTGAAGACCGGCCCCAACACGGCCCTGTGGCTGGAGGCGATCACCCGCACGGGATACGGCCGCAACGGCGCGTCGGACGCGAAGGTCACCCTCAACCCGGTGCGCTTCGAGTCCAACGCCGAGGACATGCCCAACCGCGTCAAGGGCTTCAACCCCCATCGCCCGGGCTTCTCGCGTCTGCGCGTCGCCCGTGTCATCAACGAGTACGGCGGCGAGACCGTCGTCACCTACAAGCCGGCCACCGGCGAGTGCGCGACCGGCGCGGGCCTGCCCACCAAGGACCAGGCGGCGGCCCTCAAGGCCAACACCCGCCTGTGCTACCCGATGTACTGGCACCCCGATCCGGAACGCGCCGACGAAGAGATCGACTGGTTCCACAAGTACGTCGTGGACAGCATCGAAGAGCTCCCGAACGTCGACGGCGCCTTCCCCACGCTGACGTCCTACGCGTACAAGAACGCCGGCTGGAAACTCGCCGACCAGGAGTTCTCCAAGAAGGCGACGCGCACGTACTCGCAGTTCGCGGGCTTCGAGCAGACCACCGTCGTCACCGGCCCCCAGGAGGGCGTGGAGGCGGGCAAGAAGTCCAAGTCCGTCACCCGGTACTTCCGCGGCATGGGCGACACCGTGTCCGTCAAGGACATCACCGGCGCGGAGATCGCCAAGGATCGCGAGCCCTTCGCCGGCCGCATCGCCGAGGAGCTCACCTACACCAGCGCCGCCGCCGCGGACACCGACTGGCTCTCCCGCAGCGTCACCGTCCCCGCCGCCACCGAACTCGCCAGCCGCGACCGCGGCGACGGCCTGGCCCCCCTGCGGGCCTGGCGCGTCACCGAGCCCGAGGAGATCGCGTACACCAAGTCCTCCGGGACCAACACCGCCGATCCCAGCACCGAGCGGGTGGTCCGCACGAAGACGACGTACGAGCCGACGCACGGCCTGCCGACCCTGGTGGAGTCGCTCGGCGACACCGGCAGGAGCGGCGACGAGTCCTGCACCAAGCTCGCATACCTGCACCACACCGGCAAGAACCTCATCGGCCTGTCCAAGCAGGTCCTCGTCTCCCCGACCACGTGCGCGAACGCGGACTTCTCCGACCTCGCGACGCTCGCCTCCGCCACCCGGACGGGCTACGACGGCCAGACGGCGTACAACGCGGCCCAGACCGAGCTCGGCGCCGGCACGCGCGGCCTGGCGACCCAGACGTGGTCGCTGAAGGGCGACGGCACCGGCTTCCAGTCCGACGGCACCGTCGCGTTCGACGCGATCGGCCGGGTCGTCCGGAGGACGGACCCCGACCAGCAGCCCTCCACGATCACCTTCGACCCGCCCCAGGGCCAGGTCTTCGAGGTCACCGAGACCAACGCGCTCGGCCACAGCCAGAAGCAGGAACTGGACCCGGGCCGTTCGGTTGCGGTGAGGACGACCGACGCCAACAACCACGTCAGCGAGGCGAGGTTCGACCCGCTGGGCCGCCTCGTCGAGGGGTGGGCCCCCGGCCGCACCCCGTCCGCGTCGGCGGTGCCGGACTTCAGGGCCGTCTACACCATCCCGAAGGTCGCGGCCGACCAGCCGCGCAAGCCCCCCTACGTCACCACCTACGCGCGCGGCCACAAGAACCGCGTCGAAACGTCCGTCACCTTCTACGACGGGCTCGGCCGGGAACGGCAGACACAGGAGGAGGCGACCGGCGGCGGCCACCTGATCACCGACACCCTCTACGACGGCCTGGGCGAGATCAGGCAGACCAACAACGCCTACCTCACCTTCGACGTCAAGCCCGGCGAGCTGTTCACGGCGCTGCCGAACACCGCCATGCCCAACGCCACCCGGTACACGTACGACGGCATGGGCCGCGTCCTGGAGGAGACGCCCGTCCTCAAGGGCGTCCCGGCCACCGACCGGGCGACCCGCTACGAGTACGGCGCCGACTGGTCGAAGGTGACCAACCCGCAGGGGGCCTCCTCCTACCGGGTCTACACCGACGCCCTGGGCCGGACCTCGCGGGTGGACACGTTCAACCCGAAGGCTCCCGGCGGCTTCACGTCGATGAGCTACCACTACGACCCCCGCGGCCGGCTCGACAAGGCCGTCTCCTCGGCCGACCCGACGCGCCCGTGGACGTGGACGTACGACCACCGGGGCCGGATGGAGACGGCCACCGACCCGGACTCGGGCACGACGAGGACCGTCTACGACCACCGCGACCGTCCGCTGACCGTCACCAACGCCCGCGGCGTGACGGTGTGGAACGCCTACGACGTGCTGTCGCGGCCCAAGCAACAGCGGGAGGACGACGCCAACGGCAAGGTCCTGGCCGCCTTCGCCTACGACACGGTCCCCGGCGGCAAGGGCCTGCCCGCCACCATCACCCGGTGGACGGACGGCCTGCCGTACGTCCAGGAGGTCAACGGCTACACCAAGGACTACCAGCCGACGTCGACCACGCTGACCCTGCCGGACGCGCTCGCCGGCACCTGGGGGCTGCCGAAGCAGTACACGTACACCTACGCGTACACCGACACCGGCCTGCTGAAGGAGGCCGTCCTGCCGAAGGCCGGCGCACTCGCCTCCGAGAAGCTGGTCTTCCGCTACAACGAGGAGGGCCTGCCCCGGTCGGTCTCCGGCAAGGACTGGTACGGCTCGGAGATCGTCTACTCCTCCTACGGCCAGCTCATGCGCTCCACCCTGGGCGCCCACCCCTACCGCGTGTGGACGCAGAACTCGTACGACGAGTCCAGCGGCGCGCTGCTGAACCAGCTCGTCTACCGGGAGAAGGGCGGCACGGCCGCCGACAACACCGTCGTCAGCGACAACCTCGTGTCGAACCGGGGCTACGCCTACGACCCGGCCGGCAACATCACCTCGATCCACGAGCAGGCGGTCGGGATCGAGGAGCGGCAGTGCTTCGCCTACGACCCGCTGGGCCAGCTCGAGACCGCCTGGACCGCCAAGGCGGAGGGGGGCTGCGCCTCCCCGAAGAACACCGACGGCACCCTGAACGTCGCCGCGGGTGAGGACGGCTCCGGCTACTGGCAGGAGTACGCGTACGACCTGCTCGGCAACCGCAAGAGCCTGGTCGAGAAGGACCTCACCGGCAACACGGCCAAGGACACCACCACCACCTACGCCTACGGCAAGGCGGACGGTTCCCAGCCGCGCACCCTGACGAAGGTGACGAAGAAGTACACCACCCCGCAGGGGGCGGAGGTCACGGCCGAGGCGGAGCGTCTGTACGAGCTCTCCGGCGAGACCAAGTCGATCACCTCGACCCAGAACGGCGACAAGCAGTCGCTGACGTGGACCTGGGACGGCCAGGTCGACCGGATCACCGGCCAGGGCGCCAACGGCAGGACCCCGTACGTGGGCCTCGCCGACAAGTGCCTCGACCTCAAGTCCGGCCTCGCGGCACCGGCCCAGCCGGTCCAGCTCCACTCCTGCAACACCTCCGTGGCGCAGAGCTGGAGGTTCAGCCCCGAAGCGGGACAGGCCGACTCGAACGTCGGCGCCCTGTCCATCTACGACGACTGGTGCGTCCAGCCGGCCGCCAACACGGCCGGGTCGGCGGTGCAGATCCGCACGTGCGACGGCTCGGACGCCCAGCGGCTGAAGCGCACCACGGCCGGGCAGCTCGTCCACACCGCCTCCACCCTGTGCCTGGCGGTGAAGGACGCCGCCTCGGCGGACTCCACCCCGGTCGTGCTGGCCGCGTGCTCCGCCACGTCCGCCGCGCAACTGTGGGCGCCGCAGAACGACACCCGTCACGTCTACGGCCCCGACGGCAGTCGACTGCTGACGATCAAGGGCAAGCAGGCCACGCTGCACCTGAGCGAGGCCGAGGTGACCGTCCAGCAGGGCGGTGCGCTGCTCAACAGCCAGCGCACCTACGCCGTCCCCGGCGGCGCGGTCCTGCGCTACGCCCACGGGGCGGGGGCGGAGTACCTGGTCGCCCTCACCGGTGACCACCAGGGCTCCACCTACGCGGAGGTCTCGCTCAGCGGCACGATGCCGGTCCGGATCCGCAAGCAGGACCCGTTCGGCAACCAGCGCGGCACCGGCTCGCTCGGCGCCAACATGAAGGCCCACACCGGGTTCCTCGGCGCCACCCGCGACGACGCCTCCGGCTACACGCCGCTCGGCGCCCGCCTCTACGACCCGGTGGTCGGACGCTTCCTCTCCGCCGACCCGGTGCTCGACCTGAACGACCCGCTGCAGTCCAACGGGTACGCGTACGCCCACAACAACCCGGTCACCCACGCCGACCCGACGGGCCTGGCGATCACCCTGACCGACTCCGAGCGGGCCGCCGCCCTGCGGGGCGCGGGCCTGTCCGCGGCGCAGGTCGCCCAGGCGCAGGCCACCATGGGCAAGTCCCTGACCTCGGTGATCCTCGGCGCGGCCTGGAGCGTCCTGAGCGACTTCATCGGCCTCGGCGACGCGATGGCCTGCTTCGGCGGCGACATGTGGTCCTGCGGCAGCATCATCATCGACGCGATCCCGTGGACCAAGCTCGGCAAGATCCCGTCGGTGCTGAAGGCCGTCAGCCGCACGATCGAGGCCATCAAGGCGTTCAAGGCCGCGAAGAAGGCCGCCGAGATCGTCCTCAAGGCCGCGAAGGCCGCCGAGGCGGCGGCCCTCAGAGCCAAGAAGGCCGCCATCGAGAAGGCCAAGAAGGAGGCCGCGCAACGGGCCAAGAAGAAAGCCGCAGAACAGGCGAAGAGAACCAGCGACAAGGCGGTCAACCAGACCAAGAAGACCGGCAACCCCGTCCACAAGCAGGCCCAGGCCAAGGCGGCGCCGAAGGTGTCCTCCGCGGTGGGCGCCGGCAAGGGCGGAGGCGGCGGCAAGGCGAGTTCGAGCAAGCCCGGCGGCAACTCCGGAGGGTCCTCCCGCGGCAGCGGCGGATCCAGCGGAGGCGGCGGCGCGGGCAAGGCCGGTGAAGGCGGCGGCTCCTGCCCGATCAACAACAGCTTCACCCCCGGCACGAAGGTGCTGATGGCCGACGGCTCCACCAAGCCGATCGAGAAGGTCAAGCCGGGCGACAAGGTCCTGGCCACCGACCCGAAGACCGGGAAGACCCGCGTCGAGACGGTCACCGCCGCCATCAAGGGGCAGGGCCTCAAGCACCTGGTCAAGGTCACCGTCGACACCGACCGCGGGGCCGGCACGAAGACGGCCCAGGTCACCGCGACCGAAGGCCACCCCTTCTGGATACCCGAACTCGGCGAGTGGGTCGACGCCACCGACCTGCGCTCCGGCCAGTGGCTCCGCACCAGCGCCGGAACCCACGTCCAGATCACCGCGGTCCAGCGCTGGACGACGCGGAGCGCCACCGTCCACAACCTGACCGTCTCCGACTCCCACACGTACTATGTGCTGGCGGGGGCGGCGCCGGTCCTGGTCCACAACTGCGGTGAAGGGGACGGCTACCTTTATCGCGGCGTTCCGAATGGGCATCCGAAGTATGAGGATGCCCTGGCAGGACGGGCTATACCGCGCGGTGGTCACTCTGACCCGGGTCGGCATGCAGGTGGCAACACTGACAGTGAATTCACTTCATGGACTCACGACTACGAGGACGTCGCTCTCGACGCAGCCGAGGAGCTTGGCCCGGGAGGGATCGTGATGCGAATTCCTCACGCCAGCATCCCGGCCGGGAGAGATGTCCGAATCCATGGGACCGAATATGAAGTGTATGAGGAGTCGGAACATGCGCTGCGCGGGATGATTGAAGGCGCAGAGATCAGTATCGACAGAGGACCATGGTCCAGGCCGGGCGGTGGTGGATAGTCCGCTACTGGGTACTCATCCGAGACCAAGTGAGTCCATAGATTAATTGGAGAGTTCCGTGGAAAGAAGTCACCTTTCACAACTCCTTGCCGGGGGCGGTGAAGTGTGGCTTCTTTCACGAGCTGCCCTCGGTGCGGGCGTCGATTACGAAGTCTGGCCCGAAGGTGTCGCAACTAGACATCTTATCTCTATCTACGAGAGGCGCGAACGTAGAACCCGACGTTCTGGCCAGCCTTCACTTGGACTCACTGAAGCGCTCGATTCCCTTCGCAAGTATGATGGCGCCAAGCTCACAATAGGCTTCATCGACGATCGAAATCGGAGCGGATACTATTTCCAGCTCTTCCTGAACCTGGAACTCAGTTCGGTTGTCGCCTGCTTCGGGGTGAAATCAACTCGGGACCTTCAGGATCCTTAAGGTGATCGCCTTGCAGAAAGTCGCCTGACACGATCTCCAGGGGACATAATCCTGTGCAATTGGACCCGAGAATTCGACGTTCCGGTTTCTTGATTTCAGAAGCATCTGCTGCATCTACGTGGAATTCCAGAGCCCAATAGAATTTCCCCTGGAGTGATGAGACGACTCGGGGCCCTGCCGATTTTCGGCAGGGCCCCGAGGGGTTTGACGGCAATTTCATTGGACGGCGACCGTGGCGGGTGGGCCGTCAGGATCGCCTTCCTAGCCGTCGAGGGCGTGGCCCAGGGCATTGAGGCACCACGCTGGAGTCGGAGCCGGACACGGGCGTAGATACCGACGGTCACGCCGATGTGGGCGTGGCCAAGCAGTTCCTTAATGACGGCAAGGTCCAGGCCTTGTTCCAGGAGCAAGACGGCGGTCGAGTGTCGGAGGTCGTGGAAGCGGATGCGTCGGAGATCGGCCCGGTTGCGGAGGTCATGGAAGCGGCGGGTGAGGTTGGCCGGGTCGAGAGACCCGCCAGTCGGCGTGGTGAAGACCAAACCGCAACCCTTCCAGTTCATTACGTTCGCTTCCCGCTCCCTTTCCTGCTGCTTCCTATACTCCTTGAGGGAGTGAATGCACTCGGCGGGGAGGGTGATGCGGCGTTCGGAGGATCGGGTTCTGGTGGGCAGTGGTGCAAGGCCGTTGATGCGGGTGTGTTGGAGGGAACGCCGAATGGTGGTGGTGCCGCTGGGTCACTCTGGCCATGCTCGATCACGCCTTCCTCGCCGTCGTCCGCGCCGATGAACACGCCCGCCATCCCGCCCCGGACGGGCTGATCCCGCTCACCTGCAACGAGATCCAGCGACTGTTCACAGCATTCGTACGGCCCATACGCGACGCGGTCCACCGGCTCCGCTGGTCCGCCTGGCGACGCCGCCACCAAGCCCGAGCCAGCCATTACCACCGACAAGCCGCGAATCAGACCTGAAGACCACGATCTACGGCTGGAGTACCAACGCCTCGAAGACCGTGACGCGGACCGAGGTGGCGCGTGAACGATGGTGTCCCCGAAGGCCGCAGGCCGGCTCTCGGGGACGCGTCACGCCGGCTGGTCAGGACTGGTACTCGTAGCCGATGGTGAACCGGGGCGGCAGGCACCACTCCCCGTACTCGATGATTCCTTCCACGTCCGACCACCGGTGGGCGCCGGCCAGGATCGGGGAGCCGACCGGCAGGCCGAGTGCGCTCGCCTCTCGGGCGTCGGCGGGGCGGGCGTGCATGTCGTCGCGGGCGTGGGTGATCGTGCGCCCGGTGGCTTCCAGGACCCGGGCGGACAGTCCGTGGTTGCGCCCCGGGGCGATGTTCAGCAGGTCCGGTACGAGGGCGGCGAACGGGGCCGGGTACCAGGTGACCGCGAACACGGTCCGGGTCTTGCCCCGGCCCGCCAACCACTCGCGCCGCACCACCTGGTCACCGGTCTCCAGGTCGAAGATCTCCGCCACGTAGAGCGGCGGGACGATCAGTTCGGCGGCCGTCACCCTGCTCGTCTCGCCTTCGGCCAGGAACGACTTCACCCGCTGGACCCGGGCCAGCCGATCCCGTGCCGACAGCGTCCATCGCGGGTCGTCGGCGACGTAGGTGCCGCGTGGGGTGGTGCGGATGAAGTTCTCCACCTGAAGGGCCTGCAAGGCCCGGGAGACCGTGGCGGCTGCGGCCTGCCACTGCCCGGCGATCTCCCGGTTCGTCGGCAGCTTGGCGCCCGGTTCGAGCTCTCCCGACAGGATGCGTTCCCGGAAGTGGTCCGCGATCTTCGTGAACGTCTTGGGACTGGGCATGAGGCGCGCCCCTCCGTTGAGTTGACGTGTTGTCACCGAAAGCACACTAGTGCACTACGAACCGTAGCGGGAGCGCTTCGGCCACTCGAATACTGAACTAGAGCACCGACCTGTCAAGAGGTCGGCCATGTGACGTTCGAAAGGTGGCGATGTGCAATGACGGAGCCGACCAGGTACTCGACCCCGCCGGTCGAACTCCCCTTGTGCCTGGCCCCGGAGCCGGCACCCGTCGACGGCTGCGCGGGTTGCGCCGAGCTTGCCGACGTGCGCGATCGGGCCCGCGCGGTCGGCGACATGACCACCGTCAGTGACTGCAACGTCTACATGCGACGCCACCCGGAGGGCCACCAATGAGCCCCCGCGCCGTCTACCGGCACGCCACCCCCACCATCCGCCATGCCCCCGAAGGGGGTGTCACCCACGAGACGTTCTGTGTCACCGCCGGCTGCGGCGACGAATCCGGCGCCCGCGGTGAGCAGGCTGCCGCACAGGGCTGGGCACCGCGCCGCGCCGGACGCACCGGCCACGACGTGTCCAGACGCTTTGTCACCGACCACGCCGAGGCCACCCGGGCCGAATGACCCCCTCGGCTGCCGGAACAGGACCCGCACCCACGGGGGTGGCGCAGGGGGTGCCGTTCGTCGCGATCACCGTTGGCCGTCTCGGTCGCCTCCGGACCGCCGACCGTGGGCCTGACGCGCCACGCGGCCCGGGCCGGGTGCGGCGCCGTGGAATCCGGCCGGAAGCGCACGGACATGCGTCGTGGGGATTGACGGGCGCGGCGCCGCGCCCGATAGTCCCTAGTTGGGATCTTGGGAGCGCTCCCACGCGGTGGCGCGGAAGCCTCCGCGTACATGCGTGCGTACGCGCGTTCGCCGGACCGTCGATCGGGCCGGCCGGCAGAGAGGACGGGCGGCATCACGACCAGGAACCGAGCCCCTTCACCCGGTCCCCCGTCCCGCCGAACCGTGCCGCCCGCCCGGCGGCCGGTCCGCCTCCGCGCCACGGCGCTCCCGGCGCCCTGCCCGTGTCCATCCACCGCCCCCTCATCCCCGAGGAGCGTCCATGCCCGCCTCACCCCTCGGCCGACCGCAGCGATTCGGCCGGCTCCTGGCCCTGTTCCTCACCTGTCTGGCGGCCCTCGCCACGGGTCTCACCGCCCAGCCCGCCGCGGCCGCCCCGGCCGCCCCCACCCGGGTCATGCTGCTGGGGGACTCCATCACCGGTAACAACGGTTGCTGGCGCGCCCTGCTCTGGCAGCACCTGCAGTCCACCGGGTACACCGGCGTGGACTTCGTCGGCACCCAGCGGAACCCCTGGTGCGAGGGCGAGTTCGACATCGACAACGAGGGGCACGGCGGCTTCCTGGCCACCGGCATCGCCAACAACAACCAGCTTCCCGGCTGGCTCTCCGCCACCGACCCGGACATCGTCCTGATGATGCTCGGCACCAACGACGTGTGGAGCCACCTCCCGCCGTCCACCATCCTCGGCGCCTACACGACGCTGCTGGGCCAGATGCGCGCCCAGAACCCGGACGTGAAGCTCGTCGTCGCGCAGATCCCGCCCATGGACCCGGCCGGCTGCGGCGACTGCGCCCAGGGCGTGGTCGCCCTCAACAACGCCATTCCCGGGTGGGCCGACGCGCACAGCACCGAGCGGTCGCCGATCACCGTGGTAGACCAGTGGACGGGCTTCAGCACCGCCACCGACACCACCGACGGGGTGCACCCCAACGACACGACCGGGATACGGAAGCTGGAGAGCCGCTGGTACCCCGCGCTGACCGCGGCCCTCGACGGCGCCGGACCCGGCCCGGGCCCGGACCCCGTCCCGACCGCCTGCAAGGTGGCGGTGACGACGAACAGCTGGAACAGCGGCCTGACCGCCTCCCTCACGATCACCAACACCGGTACCGCACCGGTCGACGGCTGGTCGCTGGGCTTCACCCTGCCCTCGGGCCAGACCCTCACCAACGGGTGGAACGCCACCTACAGCTCCCGTTCCGGCGCGGTGACGGCCACCAACGCCGCGTACAACGGCCGCATCGCCCCCGGCGTCGGTGTGAGCATCGGTTACCAGGCCACCCACACCGGCACCCCCGCCGTACCCACCGCCTTCACCCTCAACGGCGCCCCCTGCGCCGTCGCCTGATCCACGGGCGGGTAGACGGCCGGAGAGACGACCGGCGGCGCGGCCCCGCGGCGACGAGTCGCCGCGGGGCCGCGCCGGTGTGGACGGGTACGGCCATGGGTCCCCGGCCGTCCCGGCCGTGCGCGCGGCCCGGGCCGTCAGCGCCGCAGGGTCACCGGGACGGTGGCGGAGTCCACGAGGCGACCGTCCTCCGGGGAGTCCCAGGAGGCGGTCAGGGTCCCGGCGCCCTCGCGCGTGGCCTGGAACCGGACCGTCAGGTCGAAGGTCCCGCGCGTGCCGTTGCCCGAGGAGGCCATGCCGTGCACCTTCGCCGCGGTGCGGCCGGCCGCGTCGGTGAGCCGCAGGCCGAAGCCCGCCTCGAAGGTGTTCGCGGTCCCCCACACCCTGACCGGGCTGCGGACGGTGTCGCCGATCATCGGCGACTCCACGAGCACGGCAGGGGTGAGGTCCTCGAAGTCGGCCCGGCCGACCGGGCGGGTGAGGTCGACGCCCTCGCCGCCGAAGCGGCTGACCGGCTTGCCGTCGAGCGCGAACCGCACCGACTTCACCGCGGGGAAGCGCGTGGCCGTGAAGACGACCTGGGCGAGCCGGGTGCGCAGCGCCGGGGTGTCGCCCCCGTCGTCGTACCGGCCGGTCAGGTCGACGGTGGCGACGCCGTCGCGTACGGCGAGGGACCTCAGTTCCGTCCCCGCCGGGATCGCCGTCGTCCGGTCGTGCCGGCGTTCGAAGCCGTTCGGTCCCGACAGCAGGGCGCGCAGGGCGCCGGCCGCGGTGGCGGGGGCGGTCACGGAGCGGGAGGCGGGCGACACCCGTCCGCCGTGCAGGAAGTAGACGGCGACCCGTACCTGCTTGCCCGTCGCGGACGAGGTGGCGGGCCGGGCCGTGTCCGGGGGCGGGGTCGCCGGCTCGGGCGGTGTGGTGCGGCCGGGGGACGCGGCGCCGGACGTCGGCGGCGGGGCGGCGGTGGTGGCCGGGTCCGCCGGCGCGGGCGATCCGGTACGCGGCGCGTCCCCGGGCGCGACCGCCCCGCCGGTGCCCGCCGCGCACGCGGAGAGCGTGAGCGCGAGGACCAGCGCGGAGGCGAGCGGCGCCGACCGCGACCGCCGGGCCTGTGCAAGTGTCGTACGGGTCCGAAATGCCATGGCAGCCTCCTCCGTCCCCTCAAGGACGCACCGTCGCTCCTCCGCGGGTTGGATGGTCGGGTACCCCGTGTTTCACGCCCTGTAGCCCTGTTCGACCGTCATCCTCCCACGCTGTCCGGATCGTGGGGGTCCGGTGCCGGGAAGTGGCTGCCGTCCGCCTCCGGTCGGCGGCACCGGCCGGCACCGGTCGCCGCGCCGTTGCCCGTGCGGGCGGCACGGGCGCCCCCTCGACGGGCGCTCCCCTCGACGGGCGCCGCTCCTTGACGGGCGCCGTTCCTCGGCGGGCGTCCCTCCTCGACGAGTGGGGCCGCGCGGCTCAGGCGTCCGCCGGGCGCAGCAGCCGCGTCTCCCAGGCGGGTTCGAACCGGGGACGCATCAGTACGACGCCCTGCTGGGTCGCCACGGCGAGGTCGAGGTGAGGGCTGCCGGGCCGGGCGGTGAGGGAGGTGACCAGCGCGGGGACGGGGGCCGACCACACCCGTTCCAGGCTCGGCAGGTGGAACAGGCCGACCCCCTGCTCGTCGCTGATCGCCAGCAGCGCGTCCCCGCCGGGCGCGAACCCCGTCCACAGCAGCCTGCGCGCGGGGACGGGCAGGGGGCGGGCGGGGGCGTCGGGATCGGCGGAGTCCCAGACGACGACCCGGCTGAGGACGGTGTCGTCGACGCCTGCCCCGTCCAGGTGGACCAGGAGGGGGCCGCCGTCGGGCAGGTCGGCCCAGCGGAGGAGGTGACCGTGGCCGGGGGCCAGGCTCCTGAAGGACAGGGGCTTCTTCCGGCCGGTGTCCGATCCGCTGTGAACGGTGTGGACGCGCCCCTCCCGGAGGTCGAGCACGGAGGCGTCGCCCACGCGACCGTCGAGGGCGACGAAGCGGGTACCGGCCCCGCCGTGGTGCGGGACCAGCGTCGACAGCCCCGCGGGCAGTTCCCTCGGCGCGGGGTCGAGGAGCCGGCGGGCGCCCGCGTCCCAGAGGTATCCGCGCGCGGGCGCGTCCGCCGCGTCCGGGTCGTGTTCCACATAGCGGTGGTCGAGCGTGAAGTCGCCCTTCAGCAACTGCCGTACGGCGACCATGAGGACGGCGCGGCCCGCTTGGTCGGTGAAGCCGGTAGAACACACGGTCATGGTCGCGGGGTCCATGGCCCACGGGGCGTCGTCCCGGTGGGCGTCGCCGGAGGGGTCGACGGTGAGGAGGTGGGCGTGGAGGGGGTCGTACCCGACCACGCGGGGGGTGTGGGGCGCGGTCGACGGCGGGATCAGATGGCAGTCCGTGCCCGACGGCACCGCGGCGAGGGGGTCCGGGCGGATGTGGTCGACCCTCCCGTCCCCGTGGAGTCGCTGCCACTCGAAGGTGACCTTGAACCCCCGCCAGTCCTCCGCGTGTTCCCCCAGGGAGACGTCCCTCCTCGTCAACGCGTGGATCGTCCCCGTCGCGTCCTCGGCGAGGTGGGCGTCCCGCGGCTTGTGGCTCTCCGGCAACGGGGCCGGCACGAGGGGGGCGTACGCCGGTCCGGACCGGTCCAGCGCGGACCAGTCCGCGAGGCGGAGGCCGCTCCAGGAAGCGACCACGAGATCGTGGGGGCGTGCGGCCCAGCCGCGGACCAGTTCCGTGCTGGCCGTCGCCAGCCCCCTCTCCTCGGCCCGCTCGTCGCGGCCCGCGGCGCGCAGTTCATCGAGGCGGCACTGCCAGAACCGCGCCGTTCCGTCGTTGCCGACGGTCAGGACCTCGGGCGCGCCGCTCACCGACGACCCGAGCACGTGCAGGCCGCACACCGCGCTCTCGTGCACCTGCAGCGTGGCCACGGCCCTGCCGTCCGTGCAGTCCCAGAGCGTCACCTCGCCCGTCATGTTGTCGGTGAAGGCGTAGACGCGCCCTCCGTGGTCCTCCGGCAGCGGGGTGATGTCGTGCCAGCCGCCCATCGACGTCGTCGCGATGCGGCCGGACCCGATGGAGTGCGTCTCCAGCGCCCCCTGCGTCCGCAGGAGGAGCACGCTGCCGTGCGCGGAGTGCTGGACGAAGCGGTGGCCGCCGCCCCACGAGACGTCGGGCGTCACCACGGCGGAGGCGGCGCCCGACACGCAGTCGAGCAGCGTGACCCGGCGGGCGGCGGCGTCCTCGTCCTCCTCTTCCAGTTCCAGGAGGGCCACCACGGGGGAGCCGGAGCGGACCGGGGCACGCGCCAGGAGACGGGGCTCCCGCAGGCCCTCCAGGAGGGTCCTCGGACCCGACGCGCCCCCGAGCGGGTACCGGGTCACCGTTCCACCGGCTTCACCGACCACGACCAGGTGGGTCCCGTCGCCCTCGCCGTACACCAGGAAGGCGGCGACCGCCCGGTCGACGGGGACGCGCAGGACGGTCCGGCCCGTGAGGTCCAGGACCACCACGCCGCCCTTGTCGCGGCACACGACCGCGGGGGCGCCGTCCGCGAGGCGCCCCGCGTCCAGGAGCGCGTCGTACCCGTTTCCGAGGACCCGTGCGACGGTCTGGTCCACGACGTCCCACAGGCGCAGGCCGCCGGCGGCGTCGAGCGTGACGGCCAGGGCCCGGCCGGGCACGGCGCGCGGCACTTTGAGCGCCCTGACGGCGGCCGGGTGCGGCAGCACGGTGGCACGCGCCGGATCGTCGACCGGCCACACGTGGACCTCCGGCGTGTCGGTCTCCGCGGCGAGCACGACACGGGTCCCGTCGGGCAGCGTCATGTCGTCCATGACCCATCCGCGCGTCACCGAGGTCGTCGAGTAGGTCCCGCCGTCGTACCGCCCCACGATCCGGTGGGGCGTCACCGGGCGGGCCTCCACGCGTACGCGCCGCACCGACGGGGAGAGTTCCTCCGCGCTCCGGGCCAGGTCGTGCGCCCCGTGGGCCTCGGCCGCGAAGGCGAGGCGGGCCGCCCGGTCGTAGCCCGGGGGCGCCGAAGTCCCCAGCACGTCCGCGCAGCGCTCGACCGCCATGGCGAGCACCGGGTCGCACGACGCGTGCCGCACGGCGGGGAGGAGCCCGGCCGGGTCGGCGGCGAGGAGGAACGCCGGGTCCGCGACGAGGGCGCGGATCGATCCGGCCGCCGCCGCGTGGGTGGCCAGGTGCCCGCGTACGTAGGGCAGGGCCCGCGCCCACTCTCGGGCGGGGGTGAGTTCCAGGAGGACGTCGACGAAGCACTCCTGCAGGTCGCGCAGGTCACGGTGGGCCAGGACGCGCTGGCGGAGGTGGTCGGTGAGCAACTGGTGGTAGAGGCGGAAGTGCCTGGCCCCGGCAATCTCGACCGCGGTGAGGTACGAGCCGTCCTCCTCGACCAGTTCGTCGATGTCCGCCTCCCGCAGCGCGAGGCCGGAGAGGCGGGCCGCCACCCTGACCCAGACCCGGCGGGGCAGGCCGTGGCCCTCTCCGAAGGCCAGCGCGGTGAGCAGGGCCATCGCCGTCGCGTGCCGGGCGCGCGGCAGGCGGCGCAGGTACGCCTCGAAGGCCCCGCCCACGTCGGACGGGAGGGTCTCGGCCCAGCCGGGGACGGTCGTGTCGAGGGGTTCGCCGCGCAGCAGCGCGCTGGCGGTCATCCGCGCCACGAGGAAGCAGGGGCCCGCCCGTCGGGCCACCTCCCGGGCGATCACGTGCGCCTCGGCGGGCCGGTCGGCGTACGGGGAGCCGGTGTCGGTGAGGACGCGGCGGACGTACTCGGCCGCGTCGGTGTCCGCCGCGTACCACGGGCTGTCGAGGTCGACGCGGCGGGCGTGTTCGCCGAGGTGCGCGAGGAGTTCCCGGCGCGAGCCGACGACGAGGCGTACGCAGGGCACCGCGCCGAGGGGGCGCAGCAGGTCCCAGGCGATCCGGCGGGCCTCGGCCTTGTCGCCGGCCGGCCCGGCCTCGTCGAGCGAGTCGACGACGACGCGGAACGGCGTGCGGCGCTCGGCGAGCGCCGTCAGCAGCGCCGCGGGGTGGGCCGCCCGGACGTCGGCGCCGGCGGCGAGCCGGTCGACCAGGGTCTCCAGCGTCTGGTGGCGGGCGTTGACGGAGACGTCGCAGCCGCCGTCGAGGACGACCCGGCCCAGCACGGCCGACTTGCCGGATCCGGGTGCGGCCGTGACGACCAGGGCGCCGCGTCCGCCGGGGCCCTCCAGGTGGGCCCGCAGGGAGGAGAGGGCGTTGCGCCGTCCGGTGAAGTAGGAGCCCGGGTCGTGGACGTGTTCCACGCCCCGGCCGCGGGGGTCGAAGTGGGTGGAGAGGTCGGTGGTGTCGCCCTGCGCGCGGCCGTCGCCGCGGAGTTCCGCGGCCGGGTCGTGGCGGGGGTTGGGGAAGAACGGCGGCAGCTCCGTCTGGTTCGTCGCGGAGCAGGCCGCCCGCTGCCGGCGGCCGTCGGCGGCGAACGCCTCGCTGATCCTCGTCGCCACCGCCGACGGCGCGAGGTAGCGCTGCGACGGCCCGTCTCCCCTTCCGCAGACCTCCGCGAGGCGGGTGACGAAGGCGCCGTCGTCGGCGAGGTCGCGGTGGCGGGCGGAGGCGAGGACCCAGGTGCCGGCCCCGTTGGTGTCGCCGCGCGGGCGGGCGGCGACGATGCCGTCGGTGACGGACTGGACCTCGGCGCCGCCGAGGGCCGCGTGGCAGGCGTCGATGACGAAGAGCACGTTGCGGACGGGGGAGGCGGCCAGGGTCTCCGCGAGGTTCTGCGGCGACAGCCAGGACCGGGGGCGTCCTTCGCGGCTGTCGGCGCAGGCGAGCCGGTAGGGGCCGCCCGGGGTGGGGCGGTCGCCGTGGCCCGCGTAGTAGAGGACGACCACGTCGTCGGGGGTGAGCGGGGCGTGCGCGCACCACTCGGCCACGGCGTCCTCGAGGTCGGCGGCCGTGGGGTTCTCCGACACGTCCGTGAGCACCCGCGTGTAGCCCATGGCGGGCGAGGTGAGGAACTCCGTCATGCGTTCCACGTCGCGGAGTGCCTGGTCCAGGTCGGCGAGCCCGGAGTCGGGACGGTACGCGGAGGTGCCCGCGGCTATCAGGTACCGCATCAGGCGGGCACGTCCTCCCGCCCCAGGCCCGCCAGGACGGCGCGCCCCGTCTCCTCGGCCGTGAGGTAGCGGACCGCGTCGTGCACGTGGGCGCCGTTGCGCACGGGCACGTCGGTCACGCGCGGCCCGAAGGCCGGCCGCAGTTCCCGTACGACGGCCACGATGTCGGTGTCGTCGGCGATGTTGGTCCAGGCGCGCAGGGGCCGGGGCCACCGCGCCCTGCGGTTCTCCGCCGGGGGGCGGAGGCGGTCCAGTACGAGGGCTCCCATGCCGAGGGGCGAGCCGAGGGTGACGAGCATGTGGACGTCCCAGTCGGGGCGGGCCTCCCCGCACAGCGTCTCGTAGGCGACGACCGAGCCCAGCGAGTGGGCGACGACCACGCGCGTGTCGGCGTCGATGTGCGCGGCGAGGCGCCCGCGGGCCTCCCGGCGCACGTCCTCGTCGCCGAAGTAGCCGGTGAGCTGCTTCAGGTCGGCGATGAGCGCCTTGTCGAGGACGCCGCGGAGGAACGAGGCGCCGGTGAGCGCGTCCAGGGCCGCCCGCACCCGCCTGATCCGCAGCGACCGGGAGAGCGCCCGCCCGGCGGCTCCGCGCGTACCGGGCGCGTCCGGCGGCGGGACGCCGGGGTCCGTGCGGGCGGCCTCGGCCCACCACTCCATCAGGAGCTCGAACTCGTCGTCCGCCTCGACGTCCGCGGCGTCGTAGTCGGGTGTGTCGCCCCCGCGGGTGGCGCGGGGGCGGAAGAGGTCGCCGTAGAACGCGACGGCGACGTCGGCGGGTTCGGGTACGGGGCCGCCGGCGAGCCGGACGCCGCCCAGGAGTTCGGGGACGGTGTCCCGGGCGAGTGAGTCCTCGCTGAGGTACTGCTTCCCGACACCGTGCACGAAGACGACTTTCGCCACGCACCCCTCCTCGCGTAGGCGGCCAGCGTACTCGCGCGGCCGGCCGGGACGGTGAACGCCGGGGTTCCCGGTCCCGGCTGCTCCTCCTGGTCGAGCTCCTCCTGGACGGGCGGCTCGGGGACCTCGCGGAGGTCCTGGGCCGGACCGGGTTTGCCGCCTTTCCGGGCTTGCTCCGCCTCGGTGGCGGGGGTCGTGTACCGGTCGCTGTCGGCGTCGACGCGTACGGAGTGGGCCACGTCGTCGCGGTTGGTGTGCTCCTCGGGCGGGATCCCGCGCAGGGCCTTGATGACCTCGTCGGAGGCTCCCGACCGGCGGGCGGCGCCGATGAGGTCGTCCTTGCCGGCCGGGAAGTCGACGTTCTTGATCGCCTGGGGGGTCTCCGGAACGCTGGCGTGGGCCATGTCCCTCCTTCACTCACGTGGGCCGCGGTGTGCCGGACTCGGGGTGCGAGCGACGTGCGGGGCGTGGCCGGGCCCCCGGCGGCGCACGGCGGGATCAGCGGGGCGTGTCCGACGCCGCGCACGGCGGAACCGGCGGGACGTCCGACGGGCGGGGCGTCCGACGGGTGGGGCGCCGGCACGGGCCGGGGCGCTGTGGCCGGTGCCACGGTGCCGGCCCGGGCAGGGGGCCGTGCCGAGGGCGGGAGGGCCCCGTCACACCGGCACGGCCCTGCCCGACCACAGCCATCCGCCTCCCGGCCTCCTGACGGCCTCGTCCGCGCGCGGCACCGCCCGCTCCCGCCGGCCTGGCCACGCGCCTCCCGATCGGCCATCGGTACCGTCCGGACGAGTGAGCCTCCCCCGGACCACGCCCGCGGCCCCGGAGCACCACTCCCCCGCCCGCGGCCGGACGGGGCGGACGGGCGGAAGGGCGGGCCTGGGAGCGCGGGAGGAGACCGCCGCCGGGCGGGCGGGCAGGTCGGCGGCGCGGAAGGACCGGAAGGGGCATGAAGGCCGTCCCGGTGGGTGCCGGAGGGGGACGCCGGAGGCCCGGCTTCGCCGCACGAGCCGCCGAGCCCCTTGGGCCCGGCCGCGTTCCCCGGGGTTTACGCGGTTGCTCCGAGGAGACAGAGTAAGTGTGCCGCGGTGCCCGCTTCCGATCATGAGGGAGCACGGGAACATCAGCACCGCGGGGGACGCGTCTCCTGGCGCCTGTCATCGCGGCACACCAATGCTCTTTCCGCGGCCGGTACGGCGTCGTGACCGTACCGGGCCTCCCCCGGCCCCTCCCGCGGGCCCGACTGCTCGGACGGCCCCGCCCGGAGGGCCCCGGGCGACACGTCCGGGGCGGGACGAAGCCGAGCCCCCGGTCGTCCGGAAGCCGGGCTCCGCAGCAACCGCCGCGCCGAACGGGCGCGGGCACGGGCAGCCTTGCTGCCGGGTGTCGACGGCTCCGCGCGGGCCCCCCACGCCACGGGCCGCCCGGCCCCAGAGGGCGGCCCCGGTGGGGACGGCCGGCGAAAGCGGGGTAGTCGGACACCAGGAGCGAAGAGGGCCCGCGCGGGGACGCGGAGGACCGGGTGGCCGGCGGCGAGCCCGCCACCGATCCGTCGCCGATCCGTCCGCGCGCCCCGGCCCGAGGGGCGGGTGAGGGCCCCGGACGGTCTCACCGGGGCGGAGGCGTCGCGGATGACCGGCCGCCTGCGGCGCGCCCCGCCCCGTACGGGCGGGGCGGACGGCCCGGAAAGCGACCCGGGGCAGACGGGCCCGGGACGGACGGCCCAGAAGACACCCCGGGACGGACGGGCCCGGGAGACGGCCCGGAAAGCGGCCCGGGAAGCGGCCCGGCGGGCGACAAAGGGCCCTGGGGCGCCCGCGCCGCCGGAGCGACGAGGAGGCGACCATGATCGGAAAAGACGCGGAGGACGCCGCGGGCCTGCTGGCCCGGACCGCCGCCGACGTGTTCGGCTGGGACACCCTGAGGCCGGGGCAGCTGACCGCCATGGAAGCGGTCTTGGCGGGTCGCGACACGCTCGTGGTCATGCCGACCGGCGCGGGCAAGTCGGCGGTGTACCAGGTGGCCGGGGTCGCGCTGCCCGGGCCGACCGTCGTGGTCTCCCCGCTCATCGCCCTGCAGCGGGACCAGATCGCCGGACTGCCGGACCACGGCGGCCCGGCCGCCGTGGCCGTCAACTCGGCGCAGGGATCCGGGGAGACGGCGGCGGCCTGGGAGGCGGTGCGGCACGGGGACGCCGAGTACCTGTTCCTCTCCCCCGAGCAACTGGCGAAGGACGAGGTGGTCGAGCGTCTGGCTCGGGCGGCTCCCTCTCTTTTCGTGGTCGACGAGGCGCAGTGCGTCGCCGCCTGGGGCCATGACTTCCGCCCGGACTACCTGCGCCTGGCACCCGCCGTGCGGCGGGTGGGCAGGCCGCCCGTCCTCGCCCTGACGGCCACCGCCGCCCCTCCCGTGCGCGAGGAGATCGCGCGGCGGCTGGGCATGGAGGATCCCGTACTGGTCGCGGCCGGGTTCGACCGGCCGAACATCACCTTGGAGGTCCGCCGCTTCACAGAGGACGCGGACAAGCGCCGGGCGGTGGTGGAGCGCGCGGCGGCGGAACCCAAGCCCGGCATCGTGTACGCCGCTACCCGCAGGGACGCCGAGGGCTACGCGGCCGAGCTCGCCGGGCTGGGCCTGTCGGCCGCGGCCTACCACGCGGGGCTGCCCGCCGGGGAGCGGTCCCGGGTGCACGAGGCCTTCCTCGCCGGACGCGCCGACGTCGTCGTCGCCACCTCGGCCTTCGGCATGGGCATCGACAAGGAGGACGTGCGGTTCGTGCTGCACGCGTCCCTGCCCGGCTCCCTGGACGCCTACTACCAGGAGATCGGGCGGGCGGGGCGCGACGGCGAACCGGCGTTGGCGGTCCTCCACTACCGGCCGGAGGACAGCGGCCTGCAACGCCTGTTCGCCGCGCGCACCCCCGACGAGGAGACCCTCGGCGAGGTCGCGGAGGCCGTCCACGACCGGGAGGGCCCCGTGGGGCTGGACGAGCTCGGCGCGGAGACCGACCTGCCGCGCCGCCGGGTGACGGCCGCCACCAACCTGCTGGAGCAGGCCGGCGCGGTGCGCACCGACGACGACGGGGAGGTGCGCGCCCTGCCCGGCATGACGGCCGACGACGCCGCCGAGCGGGCGGCGGGGGCGGCGGAGGCACGCAGGAGGCTGGAGGAGTCGCGGCTGGACATGGTGCGGGCGTACGCCGAGACGCCGGGCTGCCGCCGCCGCTTCCTGCTCGGTTACTTCGGCGAGGCGTACGAGCCGCCCTGCGGCCGGTGCGACGCGTGCCGCGCCGACTCCGCCGACTCGGCCGACCCCGCCGGCGGCACGGCCGCCGAAGGCGTGACGGCCCCGGGCGACGCCCCGCCCGCACACCCCGCGGCCGCCTCGTACCCCACGGGGACACGGGTCCGGCACCGCGAGTGGGGGGACGGCACGGTGATGAGCGAGGAGGGGGACCGGATCACCGTCCTGTTCGACTCGATGGGGTACAGGACGCTCTCCCTGGCCGCGATCGCCGACCACGGGCTGCTCACGGTGCGTACGGACTCCGCCGGCTGATCCCGGCGCCGCCCCGGCGGCGGGGCGGTGCCGGAAAGGCCCGTGGCCCCGCCGGACCCCACCGTCCACGGGCCCGCGGGCGCCCCCGTACCGACGTGCGTACCGGCGCCGGGCGCCTGCCGTTCCGACGCGCGTACGCCGCCGGGTGCCGGTCCCCCTTCGGTGCCCGGCGGCGTACGGACCCCGCGTGGTCGGCCGCGTCGGCCTTGCCCCCTCGGGCACCGGGAGGGCACTCTCTGTGACCGGCTGCCAGGTGAGAGCGCGGAAAGCCCGGGCACAAGAAGCAGCAACCGAGGGAGGCTGCCGTGGATGGTGACACGCTGGGGTTGGAAGACGTCCTGGCGGAGGCGGAGAACGCCTCCCCGGTGGATTCCGTGGAGGTCGTGGCACGAAACCTGCAGAAGCGGTTCGGAGCGGCCTGCGTGTCGTTCCTGTTCGTCGACCTCATCGGGGAGGGGCTCGTACGGCTCGCCACGGCGGACGGCACGGCGGACGGCTGCGGGACGACGCGCACCGTCCTGCGGGACAGCCTGTACGAGAAGGTCCTGAGATCCCAGCGCCTGCACGTGGAGGCCGACGGGGAGGGTGGCCACCGGGTGGTCGCGCCCGTCACCAACCGCGGCGACTGCGTCGGCGTGCTGGAGATGACGCTGCCCCACGTCGACGAGAGGGTGCTGCGGCAAGTGGGCGAGGCGGCGCACGCGTTGGCGTACATCATCGTCACCGACCGGCGCTTCACCGACCTCTACCACTGCGGCCGGCGCACCACACCGATGAGCCTGGCCGCCGAGATCCAGCACCACCTGCTGCCTTCCGCCTCGTGCTGCGAGGCCGCCCAGTTCTCCGTGGCCGGGGGGCTCGTGCCCGCCGACGACATCGGCGGCGACACGTACGACTACGCCGTCGACCAGGACACGCTGCACCTGTCCATCACCGACGCCATGGGGCACGACACCGACTCCGCGTTGCTGGCCACCCTCCTGCTGGGCGCGCTGCGCGGTGCCCGGCGCACGGGTTGCGACATCGCGGAGCAGGCCCGCCGGGCGCACCAGGCCCTCCTCGACCACGACCGGGGCCTGGCCACCGGCCAGTTGCTGCGCATCTCCCTCGACGAGGGCTCCGTCCAACTGGTCAACGCCGGTCACCCGCGGCCCCTGTTGCTGCGCGACGGCACCGTGGAGGAGCTCCCCCTGCACGCCAACCTCCCCTTCGGCGTCCCCTCCCCCCACGCCCACCTGGTCCAGCGGTTCTCCCTGCGTCCGTACGACCGGCTGGTCCTGCTCACCGACGGCATGCAGGAACGCGCCGCGGCCGACGCGGACCTGATCGGGCTCATCCACGACACCCGTCTCCTCCACCCGCGCGAGACCGTCCGGGCCCTCGTCACCGCCGTCCACGACGCCTGCGGGGGCAGTTTGAGGGACGACGCCACCGTCCTGTGCCTGGACTGGTACGGCGCCCACCCCGCCGGACGGCGCTCCGGTGCCGGTGGCGCCCGGGCCATGATGCCGAAGCCCCGGTCGGGGGACCTGCCCCCCTCCGGGTGAAGCGGCGCGGCCCTCCGTGGCGACGGCGCGGGCACGGCCGGGGCAGGAAGTCCGCGACGGCGGATGCTTACGGCGGCGACACGCGGGCACGCGGGGTGGTACCCGAAGGTCGGGCAAGAACGGAAGGAGCCACCGTGTCGTTTCTCTGGGCCATCATCGCGGGTCTGATCATCGGTCTTGTGGCGAAGCTCGTCCTCCCCGGACGGCAGCCCATCCCCCTGTGGCTGACGGTCGTCCTCGGTATCGTCGGCGCCGTCGTGGGAAACGCGCTCGCCTCTGCTTTCGGTGTGCGCGACACGGGTGGCATCGACTGGATCCGTCACATCTTCCAGGTGGGCGTCGCCGCTCTCCTCATCTCCTTCGTCAGCCCCATGTGGGCCCGGCGGCACGCCTGACACGGCTGAGCTCCGCCACCGCAGCCCCGTCGGCCGCCGGCCGACGGGGCTTTCGTCCGCGTGGACCCGCCGCTTCCCATGAGGGGGCGTCCGTTCGGGCGGCGTGCGCGGCCGGCCGCCGGGACGGCGCACCGCGCGCCGGGCACCCGGTGTGCGGTGCCCGGCGCGCGGTCGCGGACGGGGGTGGTGACGGGGCTCCGGCCGGGCCGGAACCCCGTCGGCGGTCAGTTGACGGGGAAGTTGTCAGGGGTGCTGATCCGGGCCTTGAGCAGGGACCCCGATTCGTTCAGCACGCCGCTGCTGCTGTAGTCGCTGCCGCCGCAGGTACCGGGCCGGAACGCCGCGCTGCTCTCGGGCGCGTCGGAGTAGGTCCAGTTCGCGTAACCGATCTTCAACTGGTCGAGCAGGTCCAGCCACGCCGTGGTGCTCGCCCGGTCCATCGTTCCGCCGCCGGTGGCGGTCACCGTGCCGAACTCGCTGACGAAGAGCGGCAGTTTCGAAGCCGCGCGGCTCAGCGCGGCGCGATAGGTGTCCTTGTGGCTCGCGGCGTAGAAGTGGAACGCGTACATGATGTTGGTGGCGTTGACGGGGTTGTTGATGACCTCGCTCTCGTTGGAGCCGTCCGAGACGCCCAGCGAGGACCAGCCGCGGGTGCCGACGATGACCACGGCGTCCGGGTCGGCGGCCCGGATCACCGGGATGACCTGCTCGGCGTAGCTCTTGACGGCCGCCCAGCTCACGCCGTTGGGCTCGTTGGCGATCTCGTAGATCACGTTCTTCTTGCCGGCGTTGCGGGCGGCGACGGACGCGAAGAACGTCTTCGCGCGGTCGAGGTTGTAGTTCGGGTCGCCCGGCGTCAGCGTGTGGAAGTCGATCACCGCGTACATGCCGCGGGCCTCGGCCATGTCGACGAGGTTGTTCACGCGGCTGGTGAAGCCCGCCGGGTCGGTCTCGTAGCCGCTCTCCTGCACGTACATGGCGATGCGCAGCAGGTCGGACTTCCAGTCCTTCGCCAGCGCGTCCAGCGACGCGTTGTTGTAGCACCGGCTGAACCACTGGATGCCGTGCGTGCTCATGCCCCGCAGCTGGATGGGGCGGTTGTACTGGTTGCACAGGTGCACGCCGCAGACGTGGAGCTGGCCGTTGATTCCGACGGGGGTGCCGTCGTTCGGACCCGGGTCCGGCCCGGGGCCCGGGCCGGGCGGGGGCTCTTCGACGGATCCCGTACAGGCGACGCCGTTGAGCGTGAACGCCGTGGGCTTGGGGTTGGCGCCCGTGAAGGAACCCACGAATCCCATCTCGGTCGACGCGCCGGTGGCCAGCGTGCGGTTCCAGTCGGCGCCGGCGGCGGTGACCGTGGAGCCGGACTGCGACCACGTGCCGCTCCAACCCTGGACGACCTTCTGCCCCGCGTCCGGCAGGGTGAACTTGAGGGTCCATCCGCTGACGGGGTCGCCCAGGTTGGTGATCTTCACTCCGGCCTGGAAGCCGCCCTGCCACTGGCTGGTGACCGTGTAGTCGACCTTGCAGCCGGTGGCGGCCGCCGCCTGGGGGCTGGACAGCGCCGTGAGCCCCAGGGCCGTCGCGCAGGTCGCCAGTAAGGCCAAAAAGCGTTTCAAAGCACTCCTCCTCATAGGAAGCGGAACCAGTCATGGGAGCGCTCCCACAGCCCATTGGTCCGAGACCGTACACCGGCCGCCGATGCGTGTATAGACATCCGGACGCCGAACGGTGCGACGGGTCGAACGGCCGCCGCCCCCAGTGGACCCCTCGGCCGAGGACGCGGGCGCCGGCACCCGGCACACCCGTGCGGGCCGTCTCCCCACCGGCCGCGGCCGTCGCGCCCTCACCGGTCGGGCGCGGTTCCGCCCGGATGCGGGAGGGCGCGGCGCCCGGCGCTCCTCGCTGCGGGCGCGGCTCCCTACGGGCGGGCGGCGTCCCGGGCCCGCGCCGGCGGGTCCGAGGAGCCCGGTGACGGGCGCCGGGCAGGGCAACGGCGCCTCACCCAGCAGGAGCGTCAGCGTCGTCCAGGGCCTCGCGAGGGCGGCGGCGCCCGCAACGACGGGGCGGACCGCGCGCCCTCCGACGGCGCCCGTGACCAGCCCACCGACGGTTCGGGACGACAGGACACCAGATGAGGACGCCCACCGCCCGACCGATCCGCGACGCGGTGACGAGCAGGCCGGATCGCCCGCTTCCGGCAGGCGTCGCGGAGTGGTGGAGCCGGCCGGCAGGCCGGCGCGTCACCGCCCCTGACAGCCGCGGGGCCGGGTGGGCCACCGGAGGGCGAACGACCGGGAAAGGGGCGAAGCCCCCCGCGCCCCCACTCACCTCGCCCGAGGGTCGCAGGGCCGTCCTCCAGCCCACCGCTCTCACCTCACGGACATAGGTGTCCGATGAACGGACTCGCCTCGCCGTATAACGGTCTTATTTCGTTCGCTGTCATTTTCGAATGCCACCGACAGTAATGTGATCTGCATCACTCATCAGTAGGGGTCGGGCGTGGTAGAACTGCGCAACTCCGCAGGTCGCACCACCCATCGCGGCCGAGCGGAGTGCCGGTACACACACCGGCTGTACGACCAGGGTGATCACGGTCCGAGTCCGCGGGCACGCCACCCAGGGTCGCCGATCGGACAACGGCGTTCGCTCAAAGACCGCACTTCTTCCCGGCGCACCCTCCTGTGCGCCGGTACTGCGCCATCGAGGTAGCCACCGTGTCACTCGACTCCATCACCACGTCCGTCGACGAAGCCGTCAGCGGCCTCTTCGAGCCCATAGCCGCCTGGCTCGGGGAAGTCGTCTTCTATTCCGTTCCCGTCGCGGGGACTGAGCTTCCGCTCATCGTCGCCTGGCTCGTCGTCGCCGGCCTGGTCTTCACGGCCTGGTTCGGGCTCGTGCAGATCCGCAAGTTCAAGCTGGCCATCGACGTGGTGCGCGGCAAGTACGACGAGGAGGGGTCGGCCGGTGAGGTCAACCACTTCCAGGCGCTGACCGCCGCCGTCTCCGGCACGGTGGGACTGGGCAACATCGCCGGTGTGGCCGTCGCCGTCTCCATCGGCGGGCCCGGCGCCACCTTCTGGATGATCCTGTGCGGCCTGCTGGGCATGGCCACCAAGTTCGTCGAGGTCACCCTCGGCGTGAAGTACCGCGAGGTGCACGCCGACGGCACCGTCTCCGGCGGCCCGATGCACTACCTGCCCAAGGGCCTGGCCGACCGCTTCGGCGCCGGCGGCAAGAGGCTCGGCAAGGTCCTCGCGGTCCTGGCCTCCGCCATGGTCCTCTTCTTCGGCCTCTTCGGCGGCAACCTCTTCCAGGTCAACCAGTCCTACGCCCAGCTCGTCTCCGTCACCGGAGGCGAGGACGGCCTGATGGGCTCCTCCGCCGGCGCACTGTTCTTCGGCATCCTCGTCGCCGCACTCGTCGGCGTCGTCCTGCTCGGCGGCATCCGCTCCATCGCCAACGTCACCAGCAGGCTCGTCCCGGCCATGGCCGGCATCTACATCGCCGCCTGCCTCGTCGTCATCCTGGTCCACATCACCGCGGTGCCGGCCGCCCTCGTCACCATCGTCGAGGGCGCCTTCGCTCCGGAGGGGGTCGCCGGCGGTGTCCTCGGCGCGCTGATCATCGGTTTCAAGCGGGCCGCGTTCTCCAACGAGGCCGGTCTGGGCTCCGCCCCGATCGCCCACTCCGCGGTGAAGACCAAGCACCCCGCCAGCGAGGGCCTGGTCGCCCTGCTGGAGCCGTTCATCGACACGGTCGTCATCTGCACCATGACCGCGCTGACCATCGTCATCGCCAACCCGGCCAGTTGGAACGAGGCCCGCCAGGGCGAGTCCATCGGCGGCGTCACGATCACCTCTGACGCCTTCGCGACCGTCATGCCCTGGTTCCCGTACATCCTCACCGTCGCGGTGCTGCTGTTCGCCATCTCGACCGTGCTCACCTGGGGCTACTACGGCCTCAAGGCGTGGACGCACCTCTTCGGTCGCAGCCGGGCCAGCGAAGTCACCTACAAGGTCGTCTACACCCTGTTCGCGATCGCCGGTTCGCTGCTGACGCTGCAGACCCTGATCGACATGGCCGACGCGGTGCTGTTCACGCTCGCCGTCATCAACATCATCGGCCTGTACCTCCTCGCCCCCGTCGTCAAGCGCGAGCTGAACTCCTTCCTGGAGTTCGTCCGCCGCCGCGACGCCGGTGAGACCACGGAGGAGCACCAGGACCAGGAGCGGGTGAAGACCACCGTCTGACCGTCACCCCCGCGGCCCGGTTCCCGAGCGGGCCCGTCCACACCTCGCGTCTTGGTGCGGACGGGCCCGCTCATCCGCCTCATCGTGGTGTTCCCCGGGTGAAGCGCGGCCCGGCGATACACCGCAGCGCCGACTGGGGCCGGCGGGTCCCGACGGGCACCGGCCCCTTCTCGGAGCCGGCGGGCACCGGCTCGGCCGCCTCCCCTGCCCGCCGGCCGTCCGCACGGTGCCGCCCACCGAACCGACGGGGCGGCGCGGCCCGGCCGGACGTCACGACGGAACGGCCTCAGCGGGGTGCGACTCCTCGCCCTCCGGTTCCTGCCGCGGCTCGCTGAGCTGCTCGCGCAGGTAGTTCCAGACCACCGCGATCAACGCGGCCGCCGGGACCGCGAGCAGGCTGCCCACGATGCCGGCCAGGCTGCCGCCCAGCGTGACCGCCAGGAGGACCACCGCGGCGTGGAGGCCGAGCCCGCGGCTCTGGATCATGGGCTGGAAGACGTTGCCTTCGAGCTGCTGCACCACGACGATGATCGCCAGCACGATCAGCGCGTCCGTCGGGCCGTTCGAGACGAGGGCGATGAGCACCGCGACCAGACCGGCGAAGAGCGCGCCCACGATCGGTACGAACGCGGACACGAAGGTCAGTACCGCGAGCGGGAGCACCAGCGGGACCTTGAGGACCCACAGGCCGATGCCGATGAGGACGGCGTCGAGCAGCCCGACGAACGCCTGGGAACGTACGAACGCCCCGAGGGTCTCCCAACCGCGCGCGGCCACGACCGGAACGTCCGTGGCCAGCCGCCCGGGGAGCTGACGGGTCAGCCAGGGCAGGAACCTCGGGCCGTCCTTGAGGAAGAAGAACATCAGGAAGAGCGCCAGGACGGCGGTCACCACGCCGTTGACCACGGTGCTCACCCCGGTGACCACCGCGGTGACCATGCTGCCGAGGCTGTCCTGGACCCGGGCGACGGCCGTGTCGAAAGCACCGGTGATCTGGTCGTCGCCGATGTTCAGCGGCGGCCCGGCGGCCCACTCGCGCACCCTCTGGATGCCTTCCACCACGCCGTCGGCCAACTCGCCGGACTGTGACGCCACCGGCACCGCGATCAGCGCCACGATGCCCGCGGCCACGAGCAGGAACACCACGGTGACCACCGAGGCGGCCAGGGCGGGGGGCCACCCGTGCCGGCGCAGGAAACGGGCCAGGGGCCAGGTCAGCGTCGTGAGGAACAAGCCCACTATGAGAGGCCAGACGACCGACCACATCCGCCCCAGAAGCCACAGGGCCGCCGAGACCGTCACGAGGACCAGCAGCAACTCGACGGAGACCCGCGCCGATGTACGCAGCGCGGCGGTGGTTTTCGTGGAACTCAACGAAGCAGGCATGGAAGCACCCTACGGGTCCTCCCCTCACGGCCTGCCACCACCACCGACCAGGGGAATTCCGGCTGTTGGGGGCTGCCCGCGGTAGTGGGGCGCCGTACGGACGTACGGTCCCGTGCAGCCGTACGGTCCCGTGCCGCCCCCGGCCGTGGGAGGACACGGAACCGGCAGGGCCTTCGGCCGCGCGTCGAGCGAGGGCACCACGCCCCCGACGAGGGGGCACCGCCACGGCACGCCCTGCGCGGGCCGGCCCGCACCGGCCGGTCCGCTCCCCTCCGCCGCCCAGGACGGGTGGGGCCCGTGAGAGCGGCACCCGCCGCACGGCTCCCGGTCCGATGCCGGCTTCGGCACGGGACGGCGCGGCAGGCCGCCCGGCACGCGCCGCCGGGCGGCGGCACCGGTGGGCGGGGTCAGCGAGCCGGGCGGGGACCGCCCTGCGGTCGGCCCGGCCGTCTTTGTGTACGTTCACAGAACAAGGCGGCCCATGGGTGCACAACCACGGGCCGAACCACCTCGGTCGACCTTCCGGGACCCGGACGGCCGGGACCGTACCCGCGTGGGCGCCGGGGCGCTTTCCGCAGTTTCCCGGCCGACCTTCCGGCTGTCAATCACCACGCGGTGACAAGACCACGGACCCGAACATGGCCGAACACCAAACTCCGACAGAATCCTTGACGCCCCATCGGCGCCTCCCTACGCTCACGGCCCGTGGGAACGTTCCCACCCCCGTCTGAGTGAGCCCTCACCCCCCACTCCCGCCCCCAGGGACACCGCGTTCACTCACACCCCCACACATCGGAGGTCATCGTGACCGACGCACACCGGCTCACCCGCACCCCGCCACGCTCCCGAAGAGCAGGGAACCGGCTGGTCAGTTGCATCACGGCCGCGGCCGCACTGGCCGTCACCGCGCTCGCCGGGCTGCCGCAGACCGCGCACGCCGCGACCGCGCGGCAGGTGGAGCGCCTCGACCGGGGGCTGACCAGCGTCCACACCAGCAGCGGCAATCTGGTGTCGTGGCGGTGGCTGGCCACCGACCCGGACAACGTGGCGTTCAACGTCTACCGCGGCAGTACCAAGCTCAACTCCTCGCCTCTCACCGCCTCGACCAACTACTTCGACGCCGGTGCCCCGGACTCGGCCGACTACACGGTGCGCGCGGTGGTGAACGGCAGCGAGCAGCCCTCCTCCGAGCACGCGCTCCAGTTCCGCCCCGGGTACCTGGACGTGCCGATCTCACCACCGGCCGGCGGCACGACCCCGGACGGGGTGGCGTACACGTACGAGGCCAACGACGCCAGTGCCGGCGACCTCGACGGCGACGGCAGGCTCGACCTGGTCCTGAAGTGGCAGCCGACCAACGCCAAGGACAACTCCCAGTCCGGCTACACCGGCAACACGATCGTCGACGGCATACGGCTGGACGGCACCCGGCTGTGGCGCGTCGACCTCGGGCGCAACATCCGCTCCGGCGCCCACTACACGCAGTTCCAGGTGTACGACTACGACGGTGACGGCAGGGCCGAGGTCGCCATGAAGACCGCCGACGGCACCCGGGACGGCACCGGCGCCGTCATCGGCAGCTCCACGGCCGACCACCGCAACTCCTCCGGCTACGTCCTGTCCGGCCCCGAGTACCTGACCATGTTCAACGGGCAGACGGGCAAGGCGATGCAGAGCGTCGACTACGTCCCCGCGCGCGGCACGGTCTCCTCCTGGGGCGACTCCTACGGCAACCGCGTCGACCGCTTCCTGGCGGGCACGGCCTACCTGGACGGTTCCCGCCCGTCCCTGATCATGGCCCGCGGCTACTACACCCGCACGGTCGTCGCCGCCTGGGACTGGCGGAACGGCCAGTTCACCCGCCGCTGGACCTTCGACACCAACTCCTCCACCAACAGCGGCAAGGGCTACGACGGCCAGGGCAACCACAGCCTGTCGATCGCCGACGTCGACAACGACGGCAAGGACGAGATCGTCTACGGCGCGATGACCGTCGACGACAACGGCGCGGGGCTCTGGACGACCAGGCTGGGCCACGGCGACGCCGGCCACGTCGGCGACCTCAACCCGTCGCGGGCGGGCCTGGAGTACTTCAAGGTGTCCGAGGACTCCTCGAAGCCCGGTTCCTGGATGGCCGACGCGCGCACCGGCCAGATCCTGTGGCAGACGGCGTCGGGCGCCGACAACGGCCGCGGCGTCGCCGCCGACGTCTACGCCGGCAGCCCGGGTGCCGAGGCGTGGTCGGCCTCCGACACCACCCTGCGTTCCGCGACCGGCGCTTCCCTGGGCCGGGAACCGTCCAGCGTCAACTTCCTGTCGTGGTGGGACGGCGACACGGTCCGCGAGCTCCTCGACGGCACCCGCATCGACAAGTACGGCACGTCCGGTGACACCCGCCTGCTGACCGGCTCCGGCGTCCGCTCCAACAACGGCACCAAGTCGACGCCCGCACTGTCCGGGGACATCCTGGGCGACTGGCGCGAGGAAGTCATCTGGCCCACCACCGACAACCGTGCCCTGCGCATCTACAGCACGCCCCACCAGACGAGCACGCGCATCACCACACTGCTCCACGACACCCAGTACCGCACCGCCCTCGCCTGGCAGAACACCGCCTACAACCAGCCCCCGCACCCCGGCTTCTTCATCGGTGGCAACATGCCCACCCCGCCCCGCCCCGCCGTCTACACGCCCTGACCCCCGGCGAACACCCCGGCGCCGGCGGCATCGGGGACGGTGAATCGTTCGGCGCGGCTCCCGTTGGCGGGAGCCGCGCCGACGAGCGGTGAGAGCGCGGCCGGGCACGGGGCCGGCGGGTCGGCAGCGGCCGTGCCGGTGGAGCCCGCCCCTCTCCCCCGCCCGGTCCAGCGGAACCGGCCGAGGGGACAGCCGGACGGGGAGCGGCTCATCGATCCGCCAGCCACGCCAACAGGCGGCCCCGCGACCAGCAGCGGCCCACGGCTTCGGCGGACCGGGCCGACCGGACTGACCGGGCCGACCGGGCCGACCGGTCGAACACCCACCCGCCGGAGGCGGCGCCGTCCGTGGTGGGCTCACCGGGTCGGCGGACGGCCCGGCGTCACACCGGACCGGTCCCGGGCGGGCCGGCCCGGGGCGTGGGGGTCTTCGGGGCGTGCGGGCCTCCGGGGCTCGACCGGTCCACCCGCTGCGGCGGGGTGACGCGTTTCGGCCATCAGTGGGCCGCGGCCGGAGGCGGGCGTCTAGGGCCGGGACGCGGCCGGTGCCCCCCGTAGGCGCCGTCCGCCCAGGGGAACGGCGCTCTGCGACTGGCCGAATCTCGCCCCTGGCCCCCCACGGCGGGCGCGCCGGTCTCGACACGAGGGGTTGACATGTCTCGTACAGAATTCCACAGTTCGAACGTTCAGTGGGCGTGGGAGCGCTCCCGTGCCTTTCCGTAATCGAGTGAGGACCGAGGCGTGAGCCGTTTCCCCCACCCATCGCTTTCCACTCCCCGTCGCGGGCACCGTCGCAGAAGTCGCCTCCTGGGCAGTGCGGTCATGGGCGCCCTGATCGCCGGACTCGTCGCGGCCCCCACCGCCGGAGCGGCCGAGGGCCCGGAGCAGATCACCAACGGCGACTTCTCCGCCGGCACCGCCCCCTGGTGGTGGACGGCGAACAGCTCGGCCGCCGTGGTCGACGGCGAGCTGTGCGCCGACGTTCCCGCCGGCACCACCAACCCGTGGGACGCCATCATCGGGCAGGACGGCATCGACCTGCTGGCCGGCGAGGGGTACGAGCTGAGCTTCACCGCGCACGCCACCACCCCCGTCACGATCCGCACCACCGTGCAGATGGCCGTGGAGCCCTGGACGGCCGAGCACCTCTCGACCGACCGGATCACCACCGAGCCGCAGACCTTCAGCCACACCTTCACCGCGAAGGCCGACAACGACGCCGCCCAACTCGGCTTCCAGACGGGCGGCCACGCCGAGGCGTACACCCTCTGTCTGGACGACGTCTCGCTCACCGGCGGCGCCGAGCCCCCGGTCTACCAGCCGGACACCGGCTCACCGGTCCGGATCAACCAGGTCGGCTACCTGACCGAAGGTCCCAAGAGCGGCACCTTCGTCACCGAGGCGCCACAGCCGCTGGCCTGGACCCTGAAAGCCCCCGACGGCAGCACGGCGGCCACCGGCACCACCAAGGTGTTCGGCGAGGATCCGACCTCGCGCCAGCACGTGCACACCTTCGACTTCAGCAGGATCACCAAGGCCGGCGAGGGCTACACCGTGACCATCGCCGGTGAGACCAGCGAGCCGTTCTCCATCGGCGACGACCTGTACGCCCGGCTGCGCAGCGACGCGCTGGCGTACTTCTACCACAACCGCAGCGGCATCGAGATCGACGCCGACCTGGTCGGCGAGGAGTACGCCCGCCCCGCCGGTCACCTCAACGCGGCACCCAACCAGGGCGACGGCGACGTGCCCTGCCAGCCCGGCGTCTGCGACTACACCCTGGACGTGCGCGGGGGTTGGTACGACGCCGGCGACCACGGCAAGTACGTGGTCAACGGCGGCATCTCGGTCGCCCAGGTGATGGCCACCTACGAGCGCACCCTGACCGCCGAGAACGCCGACGGCGAGCCGTTGGGCGACGGCCGGCTGCGGGTGCCCGAGCGGGGCAACGGCACCCCGGACATCCTGGACGAGGCCGCCTGGCAGCTCGACTTCCTGATGAAGATGCAGGTCCCCGCCGGTGAGGAACTGGCCGGCATGGCACACCACAAGGTCCACGACGAGAAGTGGACCGGACTGCCGATGCTGCCGCACCAGGATCCGCAGAAGCGGCTGCTCCACCCGCCGTCCACCGCGGCCACCCTCAACCTGGCCGCGGCCGGCGCCCAGTGCGCCCGCCTGTTCAGGCAGTACGACGCGGCCTTCGCCGACCGCTGCCTGACCGCGGCCACCACGGCCTGGCAGGCCGCCCTGGCCCACCCGGAGGTCTACGCCAACCCCAACGACAACGTCGGCGGCGGCGCGTACGAGGACAACGACGTGACCGACGAGTTCTACTGGGCCGCGGCCGAGCTCTTCGTCACCACCGGCCAGGACGACTACCGCCGGCACGTGCTGGACTCCCCGCTGCACGGGGACGCGGACAAGGTCTTCCCGCGCGGCGGCATGTGGTGGGGCGGCACCGCGGGGCTGGGCGCGCTGTCCCTGGCGACCGTGGAGAACGACCTGACGGCGGCCGAACTGGCCACCGTGCGGTCCATGGTGACCAGCGCCGCCGACCGCTACGCCGCGGACGCGCAGGCCGCCGCCTACGGCGTGCCCTACGCCCCGGAGGACAACCGCTACGTGTGGGGGTCCAACAGCGGGGTGCTCAACAACATGGTGGTGCTCGGCGTCGCCCACGACCTGACCGGGGAGGCGAAGTACCGGGACGCGCTGCTGGGCGGCCTGGACTACCTGCTGGGCCGCAACCCGCTCAACCAGTCGTACGTCACCGGCTACGGTGAGCGGGACTCGCACAACCAGCACCACCGGCACTGGGCCCACCAGCTCAACCCGAGCCTGCCCAACCCGGCGCCCGGCTCGGTCGCGGGCGGCCCCAACGTCGACATCCAGGACCCGGTCGCCCAGATCAAGCTCCGCGGCTGCGCCCCGGCGATGTGCTACATCGACGACATCGAGTCCTGGGCCACCAACGAGATCACCATCAACTGGAACGCCCCGCTCGCCTGGGTCGCCTCCTACGTGGACGACCTCGGCGCCTCCGGTGCCCCGGACCCCGACCCGGCCGCGTGCAAGGTCAGCTACACCTCCGACCGCTGGAACGGGGGCTTCACCAGCCGCGTCACGGTCGTCAACACCGGCACCGAGGCGATCAGCCCGTGGGAGCTGACCTGGTCGTTCGCCGACGACCAGCGGATCACCCACCACTGGAGCAGCCGGATCACCCAGACCGGGCAGGAGGTCACCGCACGCCCGGCCTCCTGGAACGGCACCATCCCGCCGGGCGGCTCGGTGGCCTTCGGCTTCAACGGCACCTCCGGTGGCCGGGCCGCCGACCCCACCGCCTTCAAGCTCAACGGCGGTACCTGCGCCCTCGGCTGACGCCGGGCGGCGCGACGCCCCCGCGCCCCGGACCGCCACCGCGCGGCCTTCACCACCCCGGGGCGCCGGGTGCGTCACCCTCCGGCGCCGCGGCCGTCACGACGGCTCCCGGCACGGCCGTGCCGTGCCGGGAGCCGTGCCGTGCCCGGCGCCCGGCCCGGTGGCGCCGACCAGATCCGGCACCGCCGTCCGCTCGACCCGGGTCACCGGCGCGTCACCGTGGTCAACGGGACGACGCGCCTCCTGCCGCGCCCGGCGCTCCCGATGCGTCCCCGCCCCGGTCGAGGCCGGCCTGCCGACGGAGCCCGGCCCCGTGGTGAAGACCCGGCTCAGCCGCGGGCACGGGCACGCCACGGCGCGCGAGCCGCTCTGCCGCCCCCACCGCCCGACCGCCGTGTTCACCGCGCACGACGTGCGGGTGCCGGGGCTCACCCGGCCGCGCGTGAGCCGGGCCCACGCGTCCCGGACGGCCCCGGCGTCGTCGGTCTAGCCGACGTACCGGCCGTGGCCCGGGGGTCCGCCCTCGACCACGGTCCGTCAACCGCCGGCCGAGAGGGCGACCGCCGCCACCGAACCGGCCCTCGCGCGGCCGGGGCGGGACGCGCCCCGGCGCGGCCCCGGGACCGCGACCACCCGCGCGGTCCGGGAGGCACGGCTGCGCCCGAGGCCGGGTGACGGGGGCGTCCGGCCACGGGCGGGAGGCTTCCCGTGGCCGGGCGCGGGTGAGGGCGGAGCTCAGCGGTTGAAGGTCAGCCGCGGTGCCGCGTTGCGGGCCAGGGTGTGGGCCTGGTCGGGCCACCAGGTGCCGGCGGGCGGGTCGACGATGCCGTACTCGGGGTCGATCGTGCCGCCGGTGTTGCGGGTGCAGCTGCCGTCGGACTCGCCGGGGATCTTGATCCACAGGTAGGCGTCGACGAGGGGGACGCCGGTGTCGGCGGTCGGGCGCGGGCCGAGGCCGCGGCCGGGCGCGTTGCACCATGCCTCCGGGTCACCGGTGTACTTTCCGGGCTCCGGGGTCCAGGCGCCCAGGCCGTTGCGGCTGGTGTCGATGACGAAGTGGTGCAGCGCGTCGTTCGGCGGGGTGCCCACGCTCTGGTCGAACCAGGCGTCGGTCCAACGCCAGGTGGCGGGGTCGGCGGAGTCGACCGCGTTGCCGGGGGCGCCGTCGTTGGGCGCGGCGGGCGAGTAGTACTGGGTGGCGCACCAGTCGGTGTGGCCGCGTGCCTCCTCGGGCCCTTCGGTGGCGAACCACATGCACTTGGCTATCCAGGTGCCGTAGCGCGCGTTGTGGTCGGTGGGGTGGGTGTTGGACACGTTGAGGGCGAAGCCGTCGCTGTGCTGGACACCGGCGTCGAGCAGGCGCCGCGCCATGTCGCCGACGGAACGCCACAGGACGTTGCCCGCGTCCAGGTAGACCGCGGTGCGGGCCTTGGACTTGATGGTCTTGACCGCGTACGCGAGATCGGCGATGCGGGTCGCCGTGAGTTCGCCGGTCGGGTCCACGCCCGGCCCGCAGTCGCTGGGGAGGAGGGCCAGGCCGTCGGGCTCGACCACGACGACGGCCTTGCTGTCGCCGATGCCGGCGGCGAAGGCGTCGATCCACTGCCGGTAGGCGGCGGAGGACGCGGCACCGCCGCTGGAGTACTGGGTGCAGTCCCGGCCCGGCACGTTGTAGGCGACCAGGACGGGGGTCCGGTTCACCACCCGGGCTTCGCGGACGAGGCTTCTCACCTTGGCCCGGACTTCCTGGGGCGTGCCCTCGGTGAACCACTCGGCCTGCGGCCAGCTCGCGAGCTTGGCCATGTTCAGGGCGTTCGCGAAGTCACCGTTCCCGAGGTCGGTGAGCGCCTGCTTGGCGGCCTTGCTGTGCGGGTCCACGTAGAACTTCGTGGCCGGGGTGAGCGTGTCCCCGGCGGGTGCGGCCTGCGCCTGCCCCTGCGTCGCGGTGAGGGCGGCGCAGGCCGCGAGCGCCGCGAGGGCGGCGGTCGCACGGCGCCGTAGGCTGCGTGGCTTCATGGAGGCTCCTGGTCGAAGGGGTGGGGGTGGGGCGGTTCGGTGGTGCCTGTGGCCCGGTCGCGGGGCGGCGGGCACCGGGCCACAGGAGTCCGAGGTCAGTAGCCGTAAATCATCTTGTAGGCGACCTCGGGCAGGAACTGGCCGGCCGTGGAGCCGGCTCCGACGCCGCAGTTGCCGTCCGACTCGCCCGGGGCCTTGATCCACAGGAGCATCTCGGCGCCGCCGCCCAGTTGGGTGGGGGCGCCGATGCGGCGGCCCGAGGGGTTGCACCACTGCCCGTTGGAGCCGTTGCCGTTGCGGCTGGTGTCGACGACGAACGGCTTGGTGTAGCCGTAGCGGGCGGCCAGTTCGCTGTTGACGGCGTTGCCGTAGGCGGTGTTCTGGGCCGTGGTGAAGTAGTTGGAGACGTTGAGGGAGAAGCCGTGGGCCTGGCGGAGGCCGGCTTCGTGGAGGCGCCGGGCCATCGTCGCCGCGCTCGCCCAGCCCGGGTTGCCGGCGTCCATGTAGACCCAGGTGTTGGGGGCCTGGCGGTTGAACTCGGCGAGGGCGCCGCTGAGCATGCCCTGGCGTTCGCGGATCTGGGTCTGGTTCATGCAGCCGTAGTCCGCGAGGGAGTCCGGTTCGAGGATGACGACGGCCGGGCGGCTGCCGATCCCGCCGGCGAACTGGGCGATCCAGCTCGCGTACGCGGACGGGGAGGTGGCTCCGCCGGCGGAGTGCCCGCCGCAGTAGTCGCGGTGGTAGATGTTGTAGGCGACCAGGACGGGCAGCTTGTCCTGGCGGTCCGCCGCCCCGACGTACGCACCCGTGGCGGTGCCGATGGTGCCGCTCCAGGAGCCGAACCAGCGGGCCGTCGGGGTGTTGGCGATCGAGGCGTTGATGGCGGCGGCCCGGCCGTCGCCGGGGTTGGCGGCGACCCACTTCTTGGCGCTGGTGTTCGGGTCCACGTAGAACCCGCTGGTCATGGTGGTCGGGTCGGCCGCATGGGCGGACGGCGCGACGACGAGCGCCAGCGGCAGCGCGGAGAGGGCTGCGACGAGGGCGCGGATTCTGCGGCGCATGACTGAACCTCGGTTTCCTGACGGCGGATGCGTCGCGCGGTCTCGTCCCGAGCGGGCGGCGCATTGAGGAAGTGCGGTGGTACGAGGTCCCCCGTGCGGCGGTGGCGCACCGGTGGGACACCAGCACACCTCGGACGTACAAGAACCCTTGGAAGCGCTCCCATTGGAAGCGGTTCCAGTACGCAGTCTGCAGGTCCGGAGTGTGGCCGTATCGTGTGATGCGCTGATCGGCACTGTCAAGTGTCCTCACGCAACCAGAACTTCACATGACGGCAAGAAGGCTTTACAGTCCTGGAACTGGAAGCGCTCCCAGCCTTCCGGGCGTTCAGGCGTTCAGACCGCGACAGGAGGGCAGATCATGGCCGTAGGTGTGCCGCGCCGACAGTCGACACTCGACGAGGTGGCCGAACTGGCGGGAGTCTCGCGGTCGGTGGCCTCGCGTGTGCTCAACAACGCCCCGCACGTCAGCCGCGCCAAACGCGAGGCGGTCGAACGGGCCGTCCACCAACTCGGTTACGTACCGAATCCGACCGCCCGGGCGTTGGCGACCCGCCAGACCGGCGCGGCCGCCCTGGTCGTCTCGGGGGAGGATCCGTCGATCTTCGCGGATCCGTTCTTCGCCCAGGTGATCGTGGGTGCCTCGGCCGCGCTGGAGGACGCCGACCTGCACCTGATGCTGTGCCTGGCCGCCTCCGACCGGGGGCGCAGTCGCGTGGAGCAGCTCCTCCGGTCCAAGGCGGCCGACGGCGTGATGCTGATGGCGCTGCGCGAGGACGATCCGCTGGCCCGCATGGCGGAGGAGGCGGAGATGCCCGTCGTGTTCGGCGGGCGCCCCGTCGGTTTAGACCCCCGGTGGTACGTGGACGTCGACAACGTGGGCGGAGCGCGCGCGGCGACCGAGCACCTGATCTCGCGCGGCCGGGGCCGGGTGGCCACGATCTGCGGGCGCCTGGACACCGAGGTGGGGCGCGCGCGTTACCGCGGTTACCTGGACGCCGTGCTGGCGGCGGGCCTGGAACCGTATTCGCCGGAAGCCGGTGACTTCACCGAGTCGAGCGGGGCGGCCGCCATGGCCGCGCTGTTGGCGCGGCACCCGGACCTGGACGGGGTGTTCGCCGCCAGCGACAACATGGGGGTGGGAGCGTTGCGCACGCTGCGCGAGGCCGGCCGCCGCGTCCCCACCGACGTCGCCGTGGTCGGCTTCGACGACCTGGCCGTGGCCCGGATCTCCGATCCGCCGCTGACCACGGTGCACCAACCCATAGAGGGTCTCGGTCGTGAGATGGCGCGCATGCTCGTCGCGCTCATCAACGGGCAGGCCCCCACCCCGCTGATCCTTCCCACACGTCTGGTCACCCGCGCCAGCGCCTGACGGGCCGTCCTGCGGCCGGCTTCCCGGCCGCCCCGGGCTCCGGCCCGCGTTCCGCCCTGCGCTCGCCCGCGCGCAGTGCCCGTCCCCACCCTGCTCAGCCGCCTTGACAGACCGTCGAGGGGGCGGCAGGGTTTCCACGCCGCCTTTTGGGAGCGCTCCCAACCCGGGAAGAAGCCCCGAGGGCGTGGTCTCGTTCCGGCCTCCGAAGGCCACCTTCCCGCGCCGACCGCCGACGAGGCGAGAGATCCGCCGGCGTACCCCTCACCCCTCTCTTGACGCATCGAGGAGATGCCATGCCCCGCTCGTACGTGCCGCGCGCCCGTATCCGCTCCGTCGTACTCGCCTCCGCGGCGGCGACGCTCGCCCTCGCCCTGGCCGGCTGCTCGTCCTCCGACGCCGGATCCGCCTCCGCCGACGGGAAGATCACCCTCACCGTCGGCACCTTCGGGACCTTCGGGTACAAGGAGGCCGGTCTGTACGACGCGTACATGAAGCAGCACCCGGGGATCACCATCAAGGAGAACCCGACGACCGTCGAGGGCAACTACTGGACCGCCCTGCAGACCCGGCTCTCCGGTGGTGGCCTCGACGACGTCCAGGCCCTCGAAGTCGGGCGCATATCCCTGGCCACCTCCGGAGACCTCTCCGACGCCTTCGCCGACCTGTCCGACGCCCCCGGCGTCGACAAGAAGGCCTACCTGCCCTGGAAGTGGGACCAGGCCACCACCACCGACGGCAGGACGATCGGGCTGGGCACCGACGTCGGCCCGATGGCCATCTGCTACCGCCAGGACCTGTTCAAGGCCGCGGGCCTGCCCTCCGACCCCGAGTCGGTCGGCAAGCTGTGGGCGGGCGACTGGGCGAAGTTCGTCGAGGTGGGCAAGGAGTACCAGGCCAAGGCACCCAAGGGCACCTACTTCATGGACAGCGCCAGCGGACTGTTCAACGCCGTCGTCGCCAGCAGCCCCGTCCAGTACTACAAGGACGGCAAGCTCGCCTACAAGGAATCGCCCGGCGTCAGGACCGCCTGGGACCTGGCCGTCAGGGCCGTCCAGGGCAAGACCAGCCAGGGGCTGAAGATGTTCGACACCCCCTGGCAGACCGCGTTCTCCAAGTCCACCTTCGCCACCACTGTCTGCCCCTCCTGGCAGCAGGCCAACATCCAGCAGTTCTCCGGCCCCTCCAACAAGGGCAAGTGGAACATCGCCCAGCCCCCGGCCGCCGGCAACTGGGGCGGCTCCTTCCTGGCCGTGCCGGCCTCCGGCAAGCACGTCGACGAGGCCAAGAAGCTCGTCGCCTGGCTCACCGCGCCCGAGCAGCAGGCGAAGGTCTTCCAGAAGGTCGGCAACATCCCCGCCAACCAGGCCGCCTACGACCTGCCCGGCATCGTCGACTACAAGAACCCCTACATCGGGCCCGACGCCGCCACCGGCCGGATCTTCTCCACCGCCGCCAAGGCCATCCGGCCCGCCGAGACGGGTCCGCGCGCGGGTGACCTGACCGGGGCGTTCGGCACCGGCGTCCTGCTCATGGAGCAGAACGGCAAGAGCGCGGAAGAGGCATGGAATGCCACCGTGCGCCAGATCGACAGCACCATCCAGTAACGCTCCCCTCCCCGCCTCCCCCGCTCCTCCCCGGCCGCCGTCGCGGGGAGGGGGCGGCCGGCCACCGGGGAGCCGGCCGCCCCTCCCGTGCCGACGCGACCGGCCGTGACCACCGAAGGAACCGCCCGTGGCCTCCACGACCGCACCCAGCCGCAACGGCCCCGCAGGCCGGCAGGCTCCCCAGCCGCCCCCGGCCCGTCCCGCCGGACCCTCGGCCTGGCGCAGCCGCCTGCACCGCTGGGACACCAAGGGCACGCCGTACGCCCTCGTCGCGCCCTTCTTCCTCGTCTTCGCCGCCTTCGGGCTCTTCCCGCTGCTCTACACGGGGTGGCTCTCCTTCCACCGGGTGAGCCTGTACAACGTCGACCGCGCCGAATGGGTCGGCCTGCGCAACTACACGGACCTGTTCACCGGCCAGGTCAGCCACTACTTCTGGAACGCGCTCCTCAACACCTTCACCCTCGGCGTCCTGTCCACCGTCCCGCAACTGCTGATGGCGCTGGGCCTCGCCCACCTGCTCAACTACCGGCTCCGCGCCCGCGGATTCCTGCGCACGGCGCTCCTCGCCCCGTACGCGACCTCCGTCGCCGCCGCCACCCTCGTCTTCGCCCTGATCTTCAGTCCCGAGGGCGGCATGGCCAACTGGCTCCTCGGCCTCTTCGGCGCCGGGCCCGTGCACTGGGAGGCCGGCCGCTGGAGCTCGCAGTTCGCGATCTCCGTGATCGTCACCTGGCGCTGGACCGGCTACAACGCCCTGATCTACCTCGCGGCCATGCAGGCCGTGCCGCGCGAGCTGTACGAGGCCGCCGCGCTGGACGGCGCCAACCGCTGGCAGCAGTTCCTGCACGTCACGATCCCCGCCCTGCGCCCCACGATCCTCTTCACGGTGATCGTCTCGACCATCGGCGCCACCCAGCTCTTCGGCGAGCCCTACCTGTTCGGCGGCCAGAGCGGTCACCAGGGCGGCACCGACCACCAGTACGAGACCCTCGGAATCCTCATGTACGACCAGGGCTTCCACTCCAGCATGCTCGGGCGCGCCAGCGCGGTCGCCTGGATCATGTTCGGCCTGCTGCTGCTCATCGGGCTCGTCAACGCGTTGATCACCCGCCGCCTGCGCGCCTCCCAGTGACGTGGAGTACCACATGACCACCACCCCCGTAGCCGACCGCCCCCACCAGGCGGCGAAGCGACCGTCCCCCCGCGCCGGCAGGGCCGGAGGGCAGCACCGGGCCGGACCGCTCGCCCACATCGTCCTCGGACTCGCGGCCCTGGCCTCGCTGTTCCCGCTGTACTGGACACTGGTCGCGGCGTCCACCGACAGCCACGCGGTCGTCTCCAGCCCACCGCCGATGCTGCCCGGCGGCAACCTCTTCGAGAACCTCACCTACGTCTGGCACAACGCCGGCGGGCGCGGCATGGGCGTCGCCCTGCTCAACTCCACGCTCGTCGCGGGGACCGTCACCGTCAGCACGGTGACCTTCTCCGTCCTCGCGGGCTTCGCCTTCGCCAAACTCCGCTTCCGGGGCAAGAAGGTCATGCTCGGCCTGGTCCTGTCCACCCTCGCCGTGCCCGCGCAGCTCAGCGTCGTACCCCTGTTCATCCTCACCAAGAACCTGGGACTGGGCAATCACCTCGGGGCGCTGATCCTGCCCGTCCTGGTCACCGCCTTCGGCGTCTTCTTCATGCGCCAGTTCCTCTCGCAGGCCCTGCCCACCGAACTCCTGGAGGCCGCCCGCGTCGACGGCGCCAACTCGCTGCGCGTCATCTGGCACGTCGTCTTCCCCGTCGCCCGTCCGGCGATGGCGGTCCTGGGCATGCTCACCTTCGTCCAGTCCTGGAACGACTTCCTGTGGCCGATCATCGTCATGAACGGCTCCACCAACCCCACCGTCCAGGTCGCCCTCGCCGGGCTGGGCACCGGCTGGTCGACCGACTGGTCCGTCATCACGGCCGGAGCTCTCCTGGGCACCCTGCCCCTCCTCCTGGTCTTCGCCCTCTTCGGCCGCCACATCGTCGGCGGCATCACCCAGGGCGCCGTCAAGGGCTGACCTTCGCCCTCGCCTTCCCCCTCGTCCCACACCCTCCGCCAAAAGGGAGACCCCACCATGCCCGCGACCCCCGTCACCTCCCCCGCCTCCACGGCCGTCGACCGGCTGCACTTCCCGCCCGGTTTCCTGTGGGGCGCGGCCACCGCCGCCTACCAGATCGAGGGCGCCGTCGCCGAGGACGGCCGCACCCCCTCGATCTGGGACACCTTCTCCCACACCCCCGGCAAGGTCGCAGGCGGCGACACCGGCGACACCGCCTGCGACCACTACCACCGCTACCGCACCGACGTCACCCTGATGTCGCACCTCGGCCTCCAGGCCTACCGCTTCTCCCTGTCCTGGCCCCGCATCCAGCCCGGAGGCCGGGGCCCCGCCAACCCCGCGGGCCTCGACTTCTACAGCCGGCTCGTCGACGAACTCCTCGACGCCGGCATCCGGCCCGTCGTCACCCTCTACCACTGGGACCTCCCCCAGGCGCTGGAGGAGACGGGCGGCTGGACGGTGCGCGAGACCGCCGAACGGTTCGGCGAGTACGCCGCCCTGGCCGCCGACGCCCTCGGCGACCGGGTCGCGCTGTGGACCACCCTCAACGAACCCTGGTGCTCGGCCTTCCTCGGCTACGGCTCCGGCGTCCACGCCCCCGGCCGCACCGACCCCGCCCTCGCCCTCCGCGCCGCCCACCACCTGAACCTCGCCCACGGCCGTGCCACCGCCGCGCTGCGTGCGACGCTGCCCGCCCACGCCCAGGTCGCCGTCACCCTCAACCTCCACCAGGTCCGGGCGCTCACCTCCGACCCCGCCGACCTCGACGCGGCCCGCCGCATCGACGCCGTCGGCAACAGGATCTTCACGGGGCCGATGCTCTCCGGCGGCTACCCGGCCGACCTCCTGGCCGACACCGCCCACCTCGTCGACTGGGACACCCTCGTCCGGCCGGGAGACGAGGCCGTCATCGCCGCCCCCATCGACCTCCTGGGCATCAACTACTACACCCCCACCGTCGTCTCCGCCCCCGCCCACGGAGCCGCCGACGCCCACCACGCCCACGGCGAGAGCAGCCACTCCCCGTGGCCCGGCTCCGAGGACGTCACCTTCCACCTCCCGCCCGGCGACACCACCGAGATGGGCTGGGCCATCGACCCCACGGGCCTCTACGACCTCCTCATGGCCACCTCCCGCGCCCATCCCGGGCTCCCCCTGGCGATCACCGAGAACGGCGGTGCCTTCCCCGACGTCCCCACGGCGGACGGCCAGATCCACGACCACGACCGGATCGACTACCTCCACCGGCACCTCGCCGCAGTCCACCGGGCCATCGCCGACGGTGCCGACGTGCGCGGCTACTTCCTCTGGTCCCTGCTCGACAACTTCGAGTGGGCGTACGGATACGAGAAGCGCTTCGGCGCCGTCCACGTCGACTACGCCACCCAGCTGCGCACCCCGAAGCGCAGCGCCCGCTGGTACGCCAGGGCCATCGCCGCGAACGCGATCCCGGGGCTCTGAGGCACCCCCGGGCACCGGCCCGGCCGTACGGGCGTGACGCCGGCCGGGGGGGCCGGCCCCGGCCCCTGCCGGTGGAGGACGCCAGGCCCGGCGGCCCGGCCGTCTCGTGGGCGCGGTCGGCACGGACCTGCGGGCCGGCGCCGGGCGGTGAACGGGTGACGGGCCCGTCCGGCCCTGCCCGGTACGCGGCCGGACGGCGCCTCAGCGGGCCAGCGCCGGGGACATCAGGTGCAACCGCAGGGCCAGCCGGACCTCCAGCGACCGGTCCGGGGACTGCCAGTCGCCGCCCAGCAGCCGGGCTATGCGCTCCAGGCGCTGGGCGACGGTGTTGACGTGGACGTGCAGGATGTCCTTGGTGCGGGCCGGGCTCATCCCGGCGGCGAAGTACGCGTCGAGGGTGCGCACCAGGTCCGTGCCGCGGCGCCGGTCGTAGGCGATGACCGGACCGATCGTGCGTTCCACGAAACCGTCGATGTCGCGGGTGTCCGCGAGGAGGAGCCCCAGGAAGCCGAGGTCGTCGGCGGCCGCCCCCTCGCCCGTGCGGCCCAGCAGCGCCAGGGCGTCCAGGCAGCGGCGGGCCTCCGCGTACGCGCGGCCGATGGCGCCGGGGTCGGCGGCGGGCGCCTCCACGGGGGAGGACGCGCCGACGGTGACCGGCTCGCGCAGCGTGCGGCCGAGGTCCAGCGCGGTGCGGCGGGCCACGTCGGCGGCCGTCTCGTCCGGGCCCAGCGGCAGCAGCAGGACCGTGCCCCCGTCGCGCGTCGACGCCAGGCCGCGGCGGGTGGCCGCCAGGTGCGAGGCCGCGGACCAGAGCCGCTGCCGGTCCGCGTGCGCCCGCGCCGCGCCGGGGGCCGGCCCGGTGCGGGGGGCCGCGGCGCCGGCGCGGGCCGGTTCCCGGTCGGCCGCCGCCGCGCGGCCCCGCCTCCCGGGGCCCCGGCCGGTGCCCGCCTCGCGGCCGGGGGGAGCCGGGGCGGGACGGCCGGGCTCGCCCCCGGAGCCGTCCTGGGCGGCCGGCGCGCCGCCGCCGGGCGGTGCCGTGCCGTCCGGGCGGTCCAGCCGCGCGGCCAGCACCACGTGCCGTGCGTCGAAGTCCGCGTGGAGGCGGGCCGCGCGGTCCTTCAGGAGGCGGGGGTCGCGGTCCGGGGTGTCGATCAGGTCGTCCAGCAGCTCGCCCCGGACGCGCTGTTCGGCCTCGCCCGCCGAGCGGTGGGCGAGGAGCAGCAGGGAGGTGACCATCGCGGCGCGCTCCAGGGTCCGCCGGTCGACGGGGTCGAGGTGGCCGCTGCCGCGCAGGACCAGCGCGCCGAACACCTCGCCGCCCGCCGACACGGCCGCCACCCACGCGTCGCCGTGCCGGACCGCACGCCCGTCGGCGGACGCCCTCGGCTGCCGGGCCTCGGTGAACTCGACCGCGCCGCCCAGGACTTCCGACACCGCGTCCGCCACGTCCTGGACGCCGCCTCCGCGCAGGACCAGTTCCGTGAGCCGGTCGTGGACCTCCGAGGCCCGTTCGATGACGCCGCTGCGGTCGCGGATGATGCCGTTGGCCCGCTCCAGCTCGGCCAGTGCCGTACGGGTCTCCGACAGGAGGTTCGCCGTGTCGATGGCGACCGCCGCGTGCGCCGCGAACGAGCCGAGGAGGGCGATCTGTTCGCGTTCGAAGACCCGGGCGCGGCGGTCCGCGGCGAACAGGACGCCGATGACCTGGCTGCCCAGGGTGAGCGGCACGCCGAGGATCGCCACCAGGCCCTCGTCGCGCACGCCCGCGTCGATGGCGTGCGTGTGCTGGAACCGGTCGTCGTGGAAGTAGTCGTCCGTGACGTACGGGCGGGCCGTCTGGGCGACGAGACCGCCGAGGCCCTCGCCCATGCCGAGGCGGAGCTGCTGGAAGCGGGCCGAGACGGAGCCGTCCGTGACCCGCATGTACGTGTCGCCGGCGACCGGGTCGTTCAGGCTCAGGTACGCGACCTCGGTGCCGAGCAGCGAGCGGGCGCGCTGCACGATGGCGCGGAGCACCGCGTCGAGGTCGCGCAGGCCCGCCAGGTCGTGGGCCGTCTCGAAGAGGGCGGACAGCTCGGCCTCGCGGCGGCGGCGCCCCTCCAGCTCGGCGCGCACGCGCAGCGCGAGCCGCTTGGCGCGCTCCAGCTCGGCGAGCGTCGCGGCGTCCGCGCCGTCCGCCCGGGCCAGGAGCACGGGCCTGTCGTACGCCTCGGCGGCCGCGCCCCGGGCGAGGAGCTCCAGGTAGGAGCCCTGCCCGTGGTGGTGCCGCGCCTGCTGTTCTCGGGACATGGTCACAGGGATACCGGCCCTCCGCCGGGCGCACCAGCCCTGTGGACAACCGCCCGGCCGCTTCGGGCGGCGCTCGGCGGGCGGTCCGGCCACCGTCCACGACCGGTGACGCGCCGGTGCTGAAGGCGGCCTGCGGCCCGCGGGGTGCGGGGACGGGCGACGGCCTCGGCGACCTGCGCGGCGACCGGGTCGGTGGGCACGCGAGGTCGGGCGGCAGGACCGCGCCCGGCGGGCCGTGCGCCCGTCCGGCCGGGGCGTCGAGGCCGTCCGCGTCCCGGTCGACCGCCCTCCCCCGGCGCCGGCCGCGGCGAGCCGCGGAGCGCGGGCGCGGCCCGGGCCGCCGGCGGCCCCGGCGACGGGCGCGGTGCGGCCCGCGAGGTCCGGTGCCGCGGGGCGCGGTACGGGCGCGGGGCCGGGTCCCGGTCCGGTGGCGGGGCCGGGGCGGGCGTGGTCATGCCCGTACCCCAAGCAGCCCCGTACCCCCCAGCCATGTGGCCGGGGCCCGTGCTTCAGCGGCTGGGTGTGGTGGAGAACCACGTGGGTTCGTCGGTACGGGCCTGCTTGATGCGGAACAGCTGGCTCTCGTGCAGCCCGGGCAGGGAGTCGACCGGGAACCATCCCACTTCCAGCGCCTCGTCGTCGTTGACGCGGGCCTCCCCACCGGTGGCACGGCAGCGGAAGACGATCTCCACGTACTGGCACTGGTCGCCGTTCGGGTACGTGACGGGCTCCGGCTGCGCCTCGACCATGACGACGCGTTCCGCGACGCACTCGACGCCGGTCTCCTCGTACACCTCGCGCACGGCGGTGACGGCCGGCTGCTCCCCCGGTTCGGCGATGCCCCCGACGAGCGCCCACGCGCCGTCGTCGGCGCGCCGCATCAGCAGCACGCGGTCCTCGGCGTCCAGGACCACGGCGGTGACACCGGGCAGCAGCAGGAGGCGGTGGCCCGCGGCGGCGCGGATGGCCTTGATGAAGTCCGGTGTCGCCATGCGTCGACCCTACTGGCCTACTGGTGCGCCACCGCCCCGGGGCCCCCGACCCCGCCCCGGGCCCGGTTCGCGCCGCGGCGTGCGCGCACGCCGCGCGCCGCCGCCCAGCCGAGGCCGCCGAGCGCGGCGGCGGCGAGCGCGGCCTCGGGCAGGGCGCCCATGCGGGTCGCCGGGGTCAGCGAGGAGCGCAGCGGCACCTCCGCGACCAGGGCGTCCGGCGTGAACATCTCCGACCGCTGGATGATCTTCCCGTCCGGGAGGATGATCGCGCTGACGCCGCTGGTGACGGGGACGACGACGGTGCGGCTGTGCTCGACGGCGCGGACGCGGTCCATGGCGAGCTGCTGGTAGGTCATCTCGCTGCGCCCGAAGGTGGCGTTGTTGCTGGGGACGGAGATGAGCCGGGCGCCGTGCGTGACGGTGTCGCGGACCACCCGGTCGAAGGCCGCCTCGTAGCAGGTGGCGAGGCCGACACGGGTGCCGGCCAGGTCGAAGACGCCGACCTCCTCGCCGGGGCCGAAGTCGCGGCTGACCCGGTCGACGTCCTTGTTGAAGACCCGTACGACGGACCGCATCGGGATGTACTCGCCGAACGGCTGGACGTGGCGCTTGTCGTACGTGGCCACGGGGCCCCGTGCCGGGTCCCACTGCACGAGCGTGTTGCGCAGGTGCCCCGTCTCCGGGGTGAGGACGGCGCCCACGACCGTCGGGACGCCGATGGCGCGGACGGCGCGGTCGATGACGGCGCGGGCGTCGGGGTTGCGGTACGGGTCGAGGTCGGAGGAGTTCTCCGGCCACAGGACGAAGTCCGGCCTGGCGACCCTGCCCGCCGCGACGTCGGCGGCGAGCTGCTCGGTGCGGCGCACGTGGTTGTCGAGGACGGCGCGGCGCTGGGCGTTGAAGTCCAGGCCGAGGCGCGGCACGTTGCCCTGGACGGCGGCGACCGTGGCCGTGCCGTCCTCGGCGCCGGTGGAGACCAGCGGCAGGGCGGCGGCCGCGCCGGTGACGGGTACCAGGACGGAGAGCGCGGCGGCGGCGAGCGGCCCGCGCGGCCGGGCACCGGGCGTCCGGCGCGGCAGGGCGAGGCGCACCGCCTCGTACAGGCCGAAGCCGCACAGGACGACGGCGAAGCCGAGGACGGGCGTGCCGCCCACGGCGGCGAGGGGCAGGAACAGCCCGTCCGCCTGCCCGAACGCGATCTTGCCCCAGGGGAAGCCGCCGAACGGTACGCGCGCGCGTACCGCCTCGCCGAGGACCCACACGGCGGCGGCGAACACCGGCCAGGCGGGCAGCCGCGACACGGCGGCGACACCGAGGCAGGTGGCGGCGACGAAGAGCGACTCGACGGCGGCCAGCGCCAGCCACGGCACCGGCCCCACCTCCTCGCCGGTCCACACCAGCAGCGGCAGCAGGAACCCGAGGCCGGTGAGGACGCCGAGGCCGAAGCCGGCCCGCGGGCGGCGCCCGCGCAGCGTCCAGCCGAGGAGGGCGAACGCCGGGAGCGCGAGCCACCACAGGGGGCGGGGCGGGAAGCTCAGGTAGAGGGAGGCCCCGGACACCACGGCCGCGGCGGGCCGCGCCAGCCGGTGGAACGGCCGCCGTCCGCGCGCCCTCTCCGGTTCGGCGGGTCCGGGTGGGGCGACGGGAGTCATGGTGGCGCTCACCTGGCGGAGTCTACGGCGTGTCGCTGTGGGGAGGGAGTCCGGCCGGTTCCGCCCACGGCGCCCGCGCGGAGGACCCGACGTCCCGACCGCGTGGAAGCGGCCCGCGGCACCCACGCGGAGGATTCGGCGTCCCGGCCACGTGGAAGCGGCGCACGGCGTCCGCTCATGGCACCCGCGCGGAGGACTCAAGGGCCGGTGGGGGGTGTTCCGCGGCGGAGGTGGTGGCGGATCACGCGGACCGCCGTCTCCGCGTCGTCGACGGTGACGGTGAAGGCACGGCCGTCGCCGAGGGTGAGGACGAGGCCCTCGCCGCGCCGGACGACGACGGCGGTGCCCTTCTCGGGCCGCCACCGGTAGCCCCAGCCGCCCCAGGCGCGGGGCGTGACACCCGGGTCGAACTCGGCGCCGGCGACGTGGTCGAGCGGGATGCGGCGGCGGGGCACGCCCAGGTGCCCGCACCTCACCTCCAGGGCGTGCCGGTCCACGGTCAACTCGACGTGGACGAAGGCGAGGGTCCCGAACAGGACGAGGAGCCCGACGGTGACGCAGCCCACCACGGCCATCAGGGCGGCGGTCACGCCCGCCGTCCACGCCGCGCCGACGGCCAGTGCGACGCCCAGGGCGACGCAGCCGGCTCCGGCCGCGGCGAACAGCCACTGGACGCGGTTGACGGCACGCCCCGTCCAGGTCTCGGGAACCGCCGGAACGGACTCCGGGGCGGGCTGCTCGTCTCCCGGAGGGGCGTCGGGGTCCCTGGGCTCCCTCATGTTCCGGAGCGTACCCACGCCTCCCCCGCCCGGCGCCCGGGCCACCGCGACCGGGTGAGGGGCGGAGCCTCCCCGGCCGGGCCGCGGCCCTCGGTTCTCACTGCCCGGCTCCGCCCCCGCGTCCGGTTCCGCCTGCCCGCCCGCGGCCCGGCCGGACGGCGGGCGCCCGGCCCGCGCGCCGGGTCAGCCGGCCGCGACGCGACCGCGCAGCAGCCTGCCCTCCGGGTAGGCGAGGGCGGTGGCGGGAAGGGCCGACGGGCGACCGCTGAGGAGCACCGTCAGGCCGGCGTCCGTCGCCGGGTGGGCGTCCGGCAGCGGGGCCGCACCGATGCGGCGCAGCACCTGGGCGGCGACGGCGTCCGCGGAGCCGTACAGCGAAACGTCCCGGCCGGTGACGGGCCTCAGGGCCTTCCGGATGCGCTCCTCGACCAGCTCGTAGTGGGTGCAGCCGAGGACGACGGTGGTCACGGCGGGCGGGGTGAGCGCGGCGGCCTCGGCGATCGCGGCGTCGATCCGCTCCTCGTCGGCTTCCTGGACGGCGTCCGCGAGCCCCGGGCAGGGCACCTCCGTGACGTCCACCCCGGACGCGAACTCGGCGATCAGCCGTCGCTGGTAGGCGCTGCCGGTGGTGGCGGGCGTCGCCCAGATGGCGAGGGGGCCGCCCCCGGTGGCGGCCGGCTTGATCGCCGGTACGGTGCCGACGACGGGGATGTCCGGCTCCAGCTCGGCGCGCAGCGCGGGCAGGGCGTGGACCGAGGCGGTGTTGCAGGCGACGACGAGCGCGTCGGGCGCGTGCGCGGCGGCGGCGCGGGCCACGGCCAGCGCGCGCGTGGTCAGGTCTTCCGGCGTACGGGGTCCCCAGGGCACGCCGTCGGGGTCGGAGGAGAGCACGAGCTGGGCGTCCGGCCGCAGCCGGCGCACCGCGGCGGCCGCCGCCAGCAGGCCGATCCCGGAGTCCATGAGCGCGATCTTCACCCGGTCACCCTAGCCGACCGCCCTCGTCCGGGCCCCGTTGTGGGGCAGACTGCGGCGAATGAGCGTGCTTGCGTGGATCGCCCTGTTCTCCTGTGCCGCGTGGGCGTGGCTGCTGTTCGGGCAGGGCATGTTCTGGCGCACCGGCCAGCGGCTGCCGCGCGGCTGCGCGGAACCGGAGCGGTGGCCGTCCGTCGCGGTCGTCGTCCCGGCGCGGGACGAGGCGGAGGTCCTCCCGGTGAGCCTGCCGTCGCTGCTGGACCAGGACTATCCGGGCCGGGCGGAGGTCGTCCTCGTCGACGACGGCAGTACGGACGGCACCGGGGACCTGGCACGCGCGCTGGCCGAGGCGCGGGCCGGGAGGGGGGCGGGCGGCGGAGGCCGGGGCGGGCTGCCCCTGACGGTCGTGTCGCCGGGGCCGCCGGAGCCCGGCTGGACGGGCAAGCTGTGGGCGGTGCGGCACGGGATCGAGGTGGCACGCGCGCGCGGGGAGGGCGCCCCGGACTTCCTGCTCCTCACGGACGCCGACATCGCGCACGCCCCGGACAGCCTGCGCCGGCTGGTGGCCGCGGCCGTCTCGCACCGCCTGGACCTCGTGTCCCAGATGGCGCGGCTGCGGGTGTCCGGCGTGTGGGAACGGCTCGTCGTGCCGGCCTTCGTCTACTTCTTCTGCCAGCTGTACCCGTTCCGCCGGATCAACCGGGACGGCGCGCGGACGGCGGCCGCGGCGGGCGGGTGCGTGCTGTTGCGGACGGAGGCGGCCGAGCGGGCCGGGGTGCCGGACGCGATCCGGGACGCGGTGATCGACGACGTGGCCCTGGCGCGGGCGGTGCGCCGTGCGGGCGGGCGGCTGTGGCTGGGGCTCGCGGAGCACGTCGACAGCGTGCGGCCGTATCCGCGCCTCGCGGACCTGTGGCGGATGGTGGCGCGCAGCGCGTACGCCCAGTTGCGGCACAGCGGTGCGCTGCTGGCCGTGACGGTGGCCGGACTGGCGCTGGTGTACCTGGCGCCGCCGCTGTGCCTGGCGGCCGGGGCGGGCGGCGGCGACGCGGTGGCGGCCTGGGCGGGCGGCGCGGCGTGGGCGGTGATGGCGGGCACGTACGCGCCGATGCTCCGCTACTACCGACAGCCGCTGTGGCTCGCCGCGCTCCTGCCGCTGACGGCCGCCCTCTACCTGCTGATGACGGTCGACTCGGCGGTCCGACACCACCGGGGGCGGGGCGCGGCCTGGAAGGGCCGCACGTACCCCGCCCCGAGTGCGGCGGCGGACCGGTGACGGGCGCGGGGCGCGGTCACTTGCGGCCGGGGGTCCAGTTCATGCCCCAGCCGTACGCGCGGTCCACGGTCCGCTGGGGGCTGACTCCGCGCGCGGGGACCAGGTAGCGGGCCTCGCGCTGGACGACGAGGTCGTCGCCCTGGCGGGTGATCAGGGCGAGGGCGCAGACCGTGGACGGAACGGTGCACTCGTCGAGGGAGAACTCGATGGGCGCGCCGTGCCGCGGGGTGAGCGTGACGGTGGCGTGCAGGTCGGCGAAGCTGCGGGCGCCCTCGTAGATGGTGACGAAGACGAGGATGCGGCGGAAGGCGTCCTTGTGGTCGAGGTTGACGGTGAGGTTCTCGCCGGTGTCCACGGCGCCCGTGCGGTCGTCGCCGTCGAGGTGGATGTACGGGGGGTGGTGCAGCGCGCCGAAGGTGTCGCCGAGTGCCTGGACGACGCCCTTGCTGCCGTCCGTCAGCTCGAAGAGGGCGCACAGGTCGAGGTCGAGGGCCGCGTGGGGGGCGACGGTGCCGCCGCGCCTGGCGGCCCGGCCCCGGAACCGCTCGCTCACGCCCCAGTTGAGGTTCACGCGCAGGGCGCCGGAGGTGCCGCCCTGCTTGGTGAGCGACACGGACGGGGCGTCCTTCGTCAGGGTCACCTTCGACAGCCGCACCGGAGCGGGGGCCGGTACGGGGACGGGGACGGGCGGCGCTTGTACGGGGGCCGGTACGGGCACGGGGACGGGTTCAGGCGGCACCGGCGCGGAAGGCGGCACGGGCACGGGGGCGGGCTCAGGCGGCACCTGCGCGGGAGGCGACACGCGGACGGGGGCGGGCTCAGACGGCACCTGCGCGGGAGGCGACACGCGGACGGGGGCGGGCTCAGACGGCACCTGCGCGGGAGGCGGCACCGGTGGCCGTGCGGGCGTCCCGGGCGCCGCGGCACCGGCGGGCACGGCACCGGCGGCGGGCGCCGTACGCGCCGGGGACTCGGGCTGTTGCGGCTCGTCGACCGCGATGCCGAAGTCCGTCGCCAGCCCCTCCAGCCCCGTGTCGTAGCCCTGCCCCACCGCGCGGAACTTCCAGGCGCCCTGCCGTCGGTACAGCTCGCCCATGATGAGGGCGCTCTCCACCGTCGCGTCCCGGCTGTCGAACCGGGCGACCTCCGCGCCGTCCGCCGCGTCCAGCACCCTGACGCACAGGTCCGGCACCTGGCGGAACGTGCCGCCGTCCGCCGACGCGGCCAGGACGACGCGCTCCACCGCGGCCTCCACATGCGGGAGGTCGACGGTGAGCGCGTCCGTCACGAACGCGCCGGAGGCCCGCTTCCCGTCGTGGCGCACCGCGCCCGAGGGGTGCGTCGTCTGGTTGTAGAAGACGAAGTCCGCGTCGGAACGCACTTTCCCCGAGACGAGGAGGAGGGCCGACACGTCGACGTCGGGCACCCCCGGAGCCGAACGCCAACCCAATTCGACGCGAAGGCTCCGCGTCGGTACCGGAACATTGGCTCCTTTAAGCATGGACATGCCGCCCCCATCGCGTTCCGCGCCCCAGGTGACTTATGTGGCGGCCACGCTAATCCCACCGGTTCCACCATGCTCGGCAGACCCGTCGGTAACCCCCCGCCATCTCGGCTTTTACACGATCATCACCTACTGCGGCGACCGATTTTCCCGTGTTCGGTCACATTGGGGTTCCGTGACCGCACAAGATACGTCAAACAACCCGCTTATCAGCCTTCCACCCGGCACAGCGTGGGCTTAACTTAGGCCCATGACCTCCCCCCGTGCCTCGTACGGCGGTGCGTACTACCACGCGCCGTCGTTCCCGGACACCCCGATCTACGACTCCTTGGTCGCAGAGCGGGGCACGCCTCAGATCGCCCCGATCCGAGTGCCCGCCGCGTACGACACCGGCAGCTCGTACCTGCCGGCGCTGCCCGCGGCTCTCCCCGCCCTCCCGGCGGCCCCCTCCCCGCAGCCCGCCGCCCCCTCCTACGGCGGCGGCTACGGCTACCCGCAGCAGGCCCCACCGCCGCAGCACGCCCCGGTGCAGCACGCCCCCGTGCAGCCCGCGCCGATGCAGCACGCGCCGGCCCCGTACGCCCCGTACGTCCCGCAGCAGGCCGTGGCCCCGCGCGGCTACCCGGGTCCGCAGGGCCCGCAGCCGACGCGCCCCGTCGCCCCGGTCGCGGCCGGGTACGAGGCGATGCGCCCCGCCGCCCCGCGCCCCGCGCCGGCGCCCGCGCCCGCGGCGCCGTACGACGATCCGTACCGGCGGCCGTACCAGGGCGGCGGCTACTGACGGAGGCCGCGGGCACCGGGACGACGGGGACCCGGCATCGGCCGGACACCGGCCGGGAGCCGCTGGCAGGATGGGGCCATGCCGAGTGATGAGGTCACGCCCCAGCCCGCCCTGAGCTCCCTGCACGTCCACCCCGTGAAGGCCCTGGGGGGCTCCGCGCCCGCGCACGCGGTCGTGGAGCCGTGGGGCCTGGCCGGGGACCGCCGCTGGATGATCGCCGACCGGGACGGCAAGGCGGTGACGCAACGTCAGTACGCCGTGCTGGCGCCCGCCTCCGCCGAACTGCTGCCCGGCGGAGGGGTGCGGGTGTCCGCGCCCGGCCGCGCACCGCTGGCCGTCCCCGTGCCCGACCCCGCGGACGGCACGGTCGTCGTGGACGTGTTCGGCACGAAGGTCGACGCCGTGCCCGCCGGGCCGGAACCCGACGCGTGGTTCAGCGACTACCTGGGCGCCGACGTGCGGCTGGTCCACATGGACGACCCGGCGCGCCGCCGCCCCGTCGACCCCGACTACGCGCGCGCGGGCGAGACGGTCAACTTCGCCGACGGCTTCCCGCTGCTGCTCACCACGACCGCCTCCCTCGACGCCCTCAACGCGCTCGTCGCGGCGGGCGACCACGCCGACGAGGGACCGGTGCCCATGGAGCGGTTCCGGCCGACCGCCGTCGTCGACGGCACCGCCGCCTGGGAGGAGGACCGGTGGGCGCGGATCGCCATCGGCGAGGTCACCTTCCGCGTCGTCAAGCCGTGCAGCCGCTGCGTCGTGACCACCACCGACCAGCGCACCGGCGTCCGGGGCAAGGAGCCTCTGCGCACGTTGTCGCGGCACCGCAGGTTCGGCGGCAAGGCGCTCTTCGGGCAGAACCTCGTCCCCGAGTCGACGGGCACCCTGCGCGTGGGCGACCCGGTGCGCGTCCTCGCCACCCGCGACGACGCGTGACACCCGCCGCCGGACGGGGTCACCCTCACGGAACGGACGTCACCGGCACGGGGGTCGGGCGGACGGTCGCGGCGCCCCGTGCGCGCTACGGTGGGGCGACGGGTCGATGAGCGGGCGGCCGCGAGCGCACGAGGCGGGGGCAGAGCAGCACCATGGCACAGGGCACGGTCCAGGTCACGCACAGCGGTACGTCGCGGTGGCGGCGCCGCACGGGTGAGTACGCCTCCCTCGCGGCGGCCCTGGAGGCCGCGGCGGACGGTGACGTCCTCACCGTCGCCCCCGGCACGTACCGGGAGAACCTGGTGCTGCGGCGCGCCGTGACGCTGCGCGGTGCGGACGGCGCCGCGGGCTCCGTGCGAATCGCCCCGGCCGACGGGGTGCCGCTGACCGTGCGCGCCTCCGCGACCGTGCGGGACCTGCACGTGGAGGGGCAGGACACGGCGGCGCCCGCGCTGCTCGTCGAGGACGGCACGCCGGAACTGCTGGACCTGCGGATCGTGACCCGCTCGGCGGTCGGCATCGAGGTGCGGGGGGCGGCCCGGCCCACGGTGCGGCGGTGCACGGTCGACAACCCGGCGGGCGTCGGCATCGGCGTCCTGGACGGCGCGGGCGGCGTGTTCGAGGAGTGCGAGGTCGTCGCGGCGGGCCAGGCCGGGGTGTCGGTGACCGGCGGGGCGCACCCGCGGATCGAGCGGTGCCGGATCCACCACGCGTCGGGAGCGGGCCTCTCCGTCACCGGGGAGGACAGCGGCCTGGAGGCGATCGGCTGCGAGGTGTACGAGATCCGCGGCAGCGGCGTGCGCATCGGCGGACGGGCCGTGGCGCACCTGACCGACTCGGTGGTGCACCGCACGTCGGCGGACGGGGTGACGCTGGACACGGACGCCGTCCTGACGCTGTCCGACTGCGACATCCACGACGTGCCGGAGAACGCGGTCGACCTGCGGTCCCGGTCGGTGCTGACGCTGACGCGGTCGAAGGTGCGGCGGTTCGGGCGCAACGGGCTGTCCGTGTGGGACCCGGGGACCCGCGTCGATGCCAACCAGTGCGAGATCCACGACAGTACGGGCGACTACCCGGCGGTGTGGGTGAGCGACGGGGCGACGGCGGTGCTGGAGGCGTGCCGCGTCCACGGCGTGCCGGACGCGCTGTTCGTCCTCGACCGGGGGTCGCGGGTCGACGTGGTCGACAGCGACCTGTCCCAGGTGCGGAACACGGCCGTCTCCGTGAGCGACGGGGCGACCGCCCAGTTGGACGACTGCCGGATCCGGGACGCGGCCACGGGCGCCTGGTTCCGCGACCACGGCAGCGGCGGCACGCTCGCCGACTGCGCGTTCGACGGGGTGCAGACCGGGGTCATCGTCAGCAAGGGCGCCGATCCGGCCGTGGAGCGGTGCACGGTCACCTCGCCCGCGGAGGCCGGTTTCTACGTGTCGGCGGAGGGCCGCGGCACGTTCACCGGCTGCCGGGTCACGGGCAGCGGCGGTTACGGCTTCCACGTGATGGACGGGTGCCGGACGACGCTGCGGCGGTGCCGGACGGAGCGCTGCGCGCGCGGGGGCTACGAGTTCGGCGAGGACGGACCGGTCACCGAGGGGTGCACCAGCGACGAGAGCGGCATCGCCGGCCGTGCCGGTTCCGGTGCCCCGGCCGTGCCGGCCGCGTCGCCGCCCGGGGCCGCCGCGTCCGCCGTGGCCACGGCGACGGCGTCCGCTCCCGGCGGGCTGCTCGGCGCGGTCCCGGCGCAGGCGTCGATCGCGGCGCCCGCCCCGGAGCCGGTGCGCGACCCGCAGGACGTGCTGGGCGAACTGGACGCGCTGGTCGGGCTGGAGAGCGTCAAGCGGGAGGTCCGCACGCTCACCAACATGATCGAGGTGGGGCGCAGGCGGCAGGAGGCCGGGCTGAAGGCGGCGTCGGTCCGCCGCCACCTGGCGTTCACCGGCAACCCCGGCACGGGCAAGACGACGGTGGCGCGGCTGTACGGCGAGATCCTCGCGTCCCTCGGCGTCCTGGAGCGCGGCCACCTCGTCGAGGTGTCGCGGGTGGACCTGGTCGGGGAGCACATCGGGTCCACGGCGATCCGCACGCAGGAGGCGTTCGACCGGGCGCGCGGCGGGGTGCTGTTCATCGACGAGGCGTACGCGCTGTCCCCGGAGGACTCGGGCCGGGACTTCGGGCGTGAGGCGATCGACACGCTGGTGAAGCTGATGGAGGACCACCGGGACGCGGTGGTGGTGATCGTCGCCGGGTACACGGCGGAGATGGAGCGGTTCCTCTCGGTCAACCCCGGTGTGGCGTCCCGGTTCTCACGGACCATCAGCTTCCCCGACTACACGCCCGGAGAGCTGCTGCGGATCGTGGGGCGGCAGGCCGACGACCACGAGTACCGGCTTGCCGACGGCACGGCGGAGGCGCTGCTGAAGTACTTCGAGGCGCTGCCCAAGGGACCCGCCTTCGGCAACGGCCGCACCGCGCGGCAGACGTTCGAGTCGATGGTGGAGCGGCACGCGGGCCGGGTCGCCGCGCTCGCCCGCGCGAGTACGGACGACCTGACCCTGCTCTACCCGGAGGACCTGCCGGAACTGCCGTGAGGGGCGCTGCCGCCGGCCTCCTCCGGGCTGGTGCCGCGCTGTTGGGGCACCGGCAGGGGCAGGGCGGGGGGCAGCCGGTCGAGGAGCGCGGCCCGTTCGCGGGCGAACGCCGGGTCGGCCTGGTAGTCGGCGTGGCCGAGGATCGGCTCGGGCAGCGGGTGGTCGTGCGTGCGGCCGTAGACGACGGGGTCGCGCAGGGGCGGGTGGTCGACCTCCGGCTTGCCGCCCTCGGCGGGCAGCCGGACGGGGCCGCCGATCGGGTCGGTGCGCCGCCACAGGTTGCGCCAGCAGTGCACCTCGCGGTGGAGGCCGGCGAGCGGCTCGCGGCCGAAGTAGGCGGGGAACCACCGCCCGTACAGCCGCTCCAGCGGTGAGCCGTACGTGAGGAGCGCGATGCGGCGGCGGGTGGTGTGCGGCAGTTGCCAGAGCGCGGCGGCGGCGAGGACGCTGCCCTGCGAGTGGCCGGAGATGACGAGGCGCCCGCCCGTGCGGCCCGTCCAGGACGCCATGCGCCAGGCGAGGTCCGGTACGGCGCGTTCGGCGTAGCAGGGCGGGGCGAACGGGTGCGCGGCGCGCGGCCAGAACGTGCCGACGTCCCACAGGATGCCGATGGTGCGGCGGGCGGAGGCGTCCCGGTAGGCGCGGCGGCCCCAGGTGACGAACAGGAGGAAGCCCAGGCCCACCAGCCAGGAGCCGAGCGCCTGGCAGCCCTCGGCGGCGGCGTCGAGGAACGCGGGCGCCCCGTCGAACGCCTCCCCCGGCACCGTGCCGGTCCCCCAGGTGCCGGCGACGCCGCCCGCGCCGAGCAGCAGGGTCGCGGCGGCGAGCAGCCCGACGAGGACGGGCGCGGCGTCGGTGAGGCCGGCGGCGGCGCGGATGCCGGCGATCCGGCGGGTGCGGATCCGGTCGGGCGCCTCCCCCGCGTACTCGGCCTCGACGACGGGGGCGAGGCGCCGCGCGGTGAGCGCGGTCCGGACGGCGAGCAGCGCCGTCGGGACGAGCAGCAGGAGCAGCAGGACGGGGATGGCGGCGGCCTGCCAGCTGAGCAGCAGGGGCGGCCCGGCGATCGGGCCGTTTCCCGTGCCGGGTGTGCCGGGGCCGTCGAGCAGGTCGGCGACGCGCTGGGCGACCCCGCCCGCCATGACCCCGCCGAGGGCGCAGGCCAGCACGGCGACGGCGGGCCCGGCGAGGCCGTGCAGCGCGGTGCCCGGGTCGGGCGCGCGGCGGTGCAGGCGCACCGCCACGGCGGCGAGGAGCACGATGAGGACGCCCTGGCCGAGGGTGAGGACGCCGAACGCGGCGTCGCCGGGCAGGGCGCCCGAGGACCGCCAGCCGGGCCGGGACCAGGAGGCGTACAGGGCGGCGAGGAGGAGCAGGGCGGCGGAGGAGGCGGGCAGCCAGGAGGTCAGGGTACGGTCGAGGCGGCCGTCGAGGCGGCGCTCGCTGCGGCCCCGCCGGCAGACGACGACCACCACGACGACGGCCCCGGCGGCGAGGGCGCCCTCGATGCACCGGCCGAGGGCCGCGGGGAGCGTGCCGTCGGCGCCCCGGTCGTGGCGGGCGGCGGCGCCGGCGACGGCGGCGGCGACGGTGAGGAGCCCGGCGGCGGTGTGCGCGGCGCGGAGCCGCGCGACGAGGCGGCGGCCGTACCAGAAGCCGGGGCGGCCGAGGGCGGGGCGGCCGTCGTGCTCGTCCTCGCCGCGCGGCGGGCGCTGCGCCTCGTACGCGGTCCAGGTGCGGCGGGACAGGTACCACAGGAGGGCGACGAGCGCGGTGGGTATCGCGGCGGCGACGGTGAGGCGGCGGCCGGGCTGGGACCACCAGCCGCCCTCCGAGGCGGCGAGGAAGCCCAGCCATGAGCGGTCTTCGGTGCAGGCGGCGGCACCCGCGCACTGCCACGCCGCCAGGTCGAGGGCGACCTCGCAGGCGGCGGCGGTGAGGAGCACGGTGAGGCTGAGCGCGACCAGCCGGACGAGGACGCCGTACAGGCGGGCGGAGCGGCCGTGTCCGGCGGCGGGCGGGCGCATCCAGTGGGCCAGGTTGACCACCATGAACGGCAGGAGGAGCAGCCACAGGGCCCGGGTGCCGTTGCCGGAGGTGAGGTTGGACCAGCAGTACGCCTCCGGGACGGGCCCGTCCCGGAACCGTTCGGGTTCGCCTTCGGCGCGCAGGTCGGTGGCCCGCCGGTACACGGCGGCGGTGCCGTCGCCGGTGACGCGGACGGCGCGGGGGTCGTCGAGCATCTCGGCGGGGGTGGTGCCGCCGACGCCGTGCACGAGGAGTTCGAGCGCGGCGCCGGTGTTGCGCGGTTCCGGTACGGCGACCGGAGCGGGTTCCGGGGTGGTTGGGGACACGTCGGTGCTCGCTCTCTGCGGCAGGGGTGTGCGGCGGGGCGACGCGACCAGCCTGGCCGGTGGGGACGGTGCGCCGCACGGCTCTCACGTAATCTCCCCGCCGTCCCCCGATATGAAGCGCGTGGCAGGATGTGCCTGCCCGGCCGGCAGCGCGAACGGCGGACCCATGACGTACGACCCACGACCACGGAAGGACCGGCCCCTGCGGTGAGCGACAACCAGAACCTCCTCGCGGAGCAGCGGCGTGCCTTGATCCTCGACGAGGTGAGGCGGCGCGGCGGGGTGCGGGTCAACGAACTCACCCGCCGGCTCAACGTCTCGGACATGACGGTCCGCCGCGACCTGGACGCGCTGGCGCGGCAGGGGATGGTCGAGAAGGTCCACGGCGGGGCGGTGCCGGTCGCCGAGGTGCGGACGCACGAGCCGGGCTTCGAGGCGAAGTCGGCGCTGGAGCCGGGCGCGAAGGAGGACATCGCGCGGGCGGCGGTGGCGATGGTGGCGCCGGGCAGCGCGATCGCCCTGTCGGGCGGCACGACGACGTACGCGGTGGCGCGGCGGCTGCTGGACGTGCCGGACCTGACGGTGGTGACGAACTCGATGCGGGTCGCGGACGTGTTCCACTCCGCGCCGGCCCCGGAGCCGGGCGGCGGGGCGCGGCCGGGGGCGGCGACGGTGGTGCTGACGGGCGGGGTGCGGACGCCGTCGGACGCGCTGGTCGGCCCGGTGGCGGACCAGGCGATCGGGTCGCTCCACTTCGACGTGCTGTTCCTCGGGGTGCACGGGGTGTCGGTGGAGGCGGGGCTGTCCACGCCGAACCTGGCGGAGGCGGAGACGAACCGGCGGCTGATCCGGTCGGCGCGGCGGGTGGTGGTCGTCGCGGACCACACGAAGTGGGGGAAGGTGGCGCTGAGTTCGTTCGCCCGGCTGGAGGACGTCGACACGCTGGTGACGGACGCCGGGGTGTCCGACGAGGTGCGGGCCGCGATGGCGGAGCACCTGCCGGGGCTGGTCGTCGCGGACCGGGAGAGCGGCGCGGCGGCCGCGTCCGGGCCGGCGGGCGAGGGGTGGGACGGGGCGTGAGCGTCTTCCGGCTGGAACGGCGTACGGGGCTGCCGGTGGCGGAGGCGTGGCGGCGGGTCACCGATTGGCCGGCGCACGCCGCGGGGGTTCCGCTGACCCGGGTGAGGGTGCTGACGCCGGGCCCGCCGGGTGCGGGGACGCGGTTCACGGCGCGTACGGGGATCGGGCCGCTGGGCTTCGACGACCCGATGGCGGTGGTCCGCTGGGAGCCGCCGGGTGCCGGGGCGGGAGGACCGGAGCCGGGGGTGTGCCGGCTGGAGAAGTACGGGCGGGTGGTGCGCGGCTGGGCCGAGATCGCGGTGCGCGCGGAGGGTGCGGGGGCGCGGGTGACGTGGGTGGAGGAGCTGCGGGTGCGCGGGCTGCCCCGGTGGTGCGACCCGCTGCTGGCCCGGGCGGGGCGGTGGGTCTTCGGCCGGGAGCTGGAGCGGCTGCTGCGCGGGCCCGGGCCAGGGGGCGGTGGCCCCGGGGCCGTAGGAGGGTGACGTCCCGTCAGGCGGGCTGACGGGCCGCCGGGCGGTCAGCCGGGCCAGGCGCCGGTGGCGAGGAACTCGTCGAGGGTCGCCGCGTACGGGCCGATGTCGAGCCCCTGCTCCGCCAGCCACGCGTCGGAGTAGTACTTGTCCAGATACCGCTCCCCCGGGTCGCAGATCAGCGTGACGACGCTGCCGGTGCGGCCCTGCGCCACCATCTCCGCGACGATCTTCAGGGCGCTCCACAGGCCGGTGCCGGTGGAGCCGCCCGCCTTGCGGCCGATGGCCTTCTCCAGGGCGCGGACGGCGGCGACGCTCGCGGCGTCGGGGACCTTCATCATGCGGTCGATGGCGCCCGGGAGGAAGCTGGGCTCCATGCGGGGCCGGCCGATGCCCTCGATGCGGGAGCCGCAGTCGCTGGCGGCGCGCGGGTCGTCGCGCGTCCAGCCCTCGAAGAAGCAGGAGTTCTCGGGGTCGGGGACGCAGACGCGGGTGTCGTACTGCATGTAGCGGACGTAGCGGGCGATGGTGGCGGACGTGCCGCCGGTGCCGGCCGTGGCGACGATCCACGCGGGCTCCGGGTACCGCTCCAGGCGCAGTTGCTGGTAGACGGACTCGGCGATGTTGTTGTTGCCGCGCCAGTCGGTGGCGCGCTCGGCGTACGTGAACTGGTCCATGTAGTGCCCGCCGGTGTCGACGGCGAGGGCGGCGGCCTCCTCGTACATGCGGCGCGGGTCGTCGACGAAGTGGCAGCGGCTGCCGTGGAATTCGATGAGGCGGATCTTCTCGGCGCTGGTGGTGCGCGGCATGACGGCGATGAAGGGGACGCCGATCAGGCTCGCGAAGTACGCCTCGGAGACCGCGGTCGAACCGCTGGACGCCTCGATGACGGGCTTGTCGGGGCGGATCCAGCCGTTGCACAGGCCGTACAGGAAGAGGGAGCGGGCGAGGCGGTGCTTGAGGCTGCCGGTGGGGTGGGTCGACTCGTCCTTGAGGTAGAGGTCGATGCCCCAGTGCTCGGGCAGCGGGAAGCGCAGGAGGTGCGTGTCCGCCGACCTGTTCGCGTCCGCCTGCACCTTTCGTACGGCATCTTTCAGCCAGGTCCGGTAGGCCGGATCGCTGCGGTCGACGTCGATGGTCGCGGTGGGCGCGGGGCCCTTCGCGGTCCTGCCGGCGACCGGTCCGGTCGGCTCGGGCTGCTCAACGGTCGTCATGCGCCACTCCTCGTCGTCGGCGTCCTGCGCACCACGGTCTCCCCATGGGTCCCGCGACCGAACATACCTCCCTCACCTGGGCAAACGATGACTTTGGCCCTCCATAGGAACGGCTTGCAGGGCGGCCGGGGAGGTGCACTGGCGCGGACGCGGGCGGTCCGTGCAGACTGGGCCCCCGGAACGGGTGCGAAGGGGGCGGCGGAACCGTGTCTGAACCCGAATTCAGCGCCACAGGGGTACGCATCGAGCGGTGGCCGCGCTCTTTGACGACGGCCGGCGAGGTCCGCATCGAGGGCGGCCGGCTGGCCCTGCTGACCAGCTACGGCCGGGAGATCGACAGCGCCCCGGTGCGCACCGTGCGGGCGGGCCGGCCGTGGTTCGCGGCGCGCGACGCGGCCGTCGCGACGCTCAACGGCGCCCGCTACCGGTTGACCATGGAACAGCGCAACCACCGGCCGGGGGTCGGCGCGACCCTGTCCGGTCGCTTCCTGGAGGCCGTGCGCAGGGCGGGCGGCCGACGGGACTGACGGGGCGTCCGCTGCCGCGAGTTGCGAAGCGGCCACGCCTGGTCCACGCTGGATTGACATCACTCAGGGTGAACCGGCGGTGACGCTGCGATCCAGCCCGTCGGACCACGAGCCAGCCATCCACTGGATCCGATCCTCGTCTTCTTCCGGACCTACTTCGGGGAGTCGCAGCCGTGATCAGCCAGGCAAGCAGCAGGCAGTGCGCGGTAGAGCTCCAGGCCCTGCCGTCGCGGATCGGTCAGATCCGCAGAATCGTCTCGGCGCAACTGCGCTACTGGAATCTCGATCCCCTCATCGAGAAGGCGGCGCTCGGCGTCACCGAGCTCCTCACCAACGTGCACCAGCACGCCAAGCCGGACAAGATCTGCACGGTCGAGATCGAGTTCCTCCTCGACCGGCTCACGGTCTCCGTCCACGACCACGACCCGCGCCTCCCCACCGTCGTGCACCTGCAGGACGGGCCGGACCCGCTCGCCACGTCGGGGCGCGGTCTCGCGCTGATAGAGGCGGTGAGCGAGAGCTGGGGCGCCCGCCCGCAGGGCGACTCGGGGAAGGTCGTGTGGTTCACGCTCCCCGCGCCCGCGTCCGCACCCGTCGGCATCCCTGTGGTCCCGGCGTACGGGGCCGTGGGCGGCGTCGTGTTCAAGGAGCCCGTGCCGTTCGGGGACGCCGCGGAGGCGGCGAAGGCGGTGCGCGGGCACGCCGCCGTCCGGTCGGCCGTGGCGGGCTGACCGGACGGCGGGAACGGCGGGGCCCGCGGGCGCCCCGCCGCCGCGCGGACAGCGGCGGCGGCCGTGCGGGAGCGGCGGGACGGCCGTGCGGGAGCGGACCTGGATTCTGTACCTACTGGTATGTACAGTCCCTCCATGACCACTTCCGAACGACTCGTCGACGCCACGCGCGACCTGCTGTGGGAACGCGGCTACGTCGGGACCAGCCCGAAGGCGATCCAGCAGCGGGCGGGCGCCGGCCAGGGCAGCATGTACCACCACTTCGCCGGCAAGCCCGACCTGGCGCTGGCCGCCATCCGCCGCACCGCCGAGGAGATGCGCGCCGCGGCCGAGCGGGTCCTGGGCGGCGGAGGCACGGCCTACGCGCGCGTGGAGGCGTACCTGCGGCGCGAGCGCGACGTGTTGCGGGGCTGCCCGGTGGGGCGGCTGACGATGGACCCCGAGATCGTCGCGGACGACACGCTGCGCGCACCGGTCGACGAGACCCTGGACTGGCTGCGCGGGCGCCTCGCGGACGTCCTCCGGGAGGGCGTGGCGGGCGGCGAGTTCGACCGGGCGCTGGACCCGGAGCGCACGGCCTCGGCGGTCGTGGCGACGGTGCAGGGCGGCTACGTCCTCGCCCGCGCCTCCGGGTCGGCGGCGGCGTTCGGCACGGCCGTCGACGGGCTGCTGGCCCTGCTCGCGGGGCGGAGGACGGCCTGATGCACGCGATGCAGTACGAGATCACCCTCCCCGCCGACTACGACATGGGCCTCATCCGCCACCGGGTGGCCACCCGCGGCCACCTGCTGGACGACTTCGCGGGGCTCGGCCTCAAGGCGTACCTGGTGCGGGAGCGGTCGGCGGGCGCACCGGTGAACCAGTACGCGCCCTTCTACCTGTGGGCGGCGCCCGAGGGCATGAACGCGTTCCTGTGGGGGCCGGGGTTCCAGGGGATCGTCGACGACTTCGGGCGCCCCGAGGTGCGCCACTGGGCGGGCGCGGCGTACGGCGAGGGGCCGTCGGCCGACGCGGCGCCCCGGTACGCGGTGCGGCGGCGGGAGCGGATCGGCGAGGGCGGGCGGCCCACCGACGCGGTGGCGCGGGCGGTGGAGGCGCACGGGCGGCTCGTGCGGGAGGAGGGGCTCGTGGCGGCCGCGGTGGCGGTCGACCCGCGCCACTGGGAGCTGCTGGCGTTCAGCCTGTGGGCCGGGCCGGCCCCGGAGGGGGCGGGGGACGTGTTCCGGGTGCTGCACCTGTCCCAGCCCGGCCGCGCGGCGCTGCGGCACGGCCGGCACTGGGACTGAGCGCGCGTCAGCCGACCGGGACGAGGGTCAGGTACGCCATGCCGAGGACGTCGCGGTAGCCGTTGAGCCAGGAGGCGCGCTGCCGGTCGACGCGGGCGCGGGTCTCGGCGGCGGCCGGGTGGTCGGGGTGGCTCGCGAGCCACAGCTCCACGTCGTGGCGGTAGCCCGACTCGAACCGCTCCCACTCGTCCCGGTCCGCCGTCTCGATCCAGGCGGGGCGGAAGCCCGCCTCGACGGCCTCGTCGACGAGCGCGCCGAGCAGCGGGTGGTCGCCCTCGTGGGCGCCCGGCCACATCCGGGCCAGCTCCTCCGGGGTGGGAACGCGTTCCCAGAAGCCCTCGCCGAGGAGGACCCGGCCGCCCGGCGCCACCAGGCGCCGCAGTTCGCGCAGGACGGCCGCCACCTCGTACGGGCCCTCCGGGTCGCAGAGCGCCTGTCCGGCGCCCAGGCACAGGACGAGGTCGGCGGGGCCGCGCGCCGTCCCCAGGGCGGACTCCTCCACGAACTCGACGCGCCCGGCGAGGCCGCGCCGCGCGGCGAGGTCCCGTCCGCGGGCCAGGTCCTCGGCGTTGATGTCGAGGCCGACGCCGGTCGCGCCGGGCACGGCGTCGAGGACGCGCAGCAGGAACTCGCCCCAGCCGCAGCCGATGTCCAGGACCGTGGCGGGCCGGGCGGCGGCCAGGGAGGCGACGAGCCGCCGGGCGCGGTCCTCGGACAGCGGCCCGTGGAAGGCGAGGCGGGTGAGGCGGGGCGGGAGATCGGTTCCGGTCATGATCCGGGACCCTACGTTCGGAGGCGATCCGACGGGCGGGATTTTTCTCCGGCCGTCGGGCCGGCGCACCGCGCCCCGGCGGGGCATTGGCCCGGCGGGCGCCGCCTCAACCGTGGGCGACCGGTCTGCCGAGCGCGGCGAGCGGGTCGTCGAGGACGGGCTGCCACGCCAGTTCGGCGGCGCCCGCGAGGCTGTTGTGGTCCAGGGCGCAGCCGAGGAGGGGGACGCCCCCGCTGCGGCCCCACAGGCTGCGGTCGGCGACGACGGCCCGGAGCCGTTCGGCATCGGCGGCGAGCAGTTCGCGGTGGAGGCCGCCCAGGATGATCCGGTCCGGGTTGAGGATGTTGACCAGGCCGGCGAGGCCCAGCCCGAGCCGGTCGACGAGTTCCTCGACGGCGACCCGTACCCCGGGGTCGCCGGGCTCGTCGCGGAGCAGGTCCCGGCACTGCTGGAGCAGGGACACCTCGGGGCCCGGCACGCGGCCGGCGGCGGTGAGGAAGGCCAGCGGGTCGGTCTCGACGTCCAGGCAGCCTCGGCTCCCGCAGTGGCAGGGGCGGCCCGCCGGGTTGACGGTGAGGTGGCCGACCTCCAGGGCGAGGCCGGAGCTGCCGGTGTGCAGCCGCCCGTCGAGGACGAGGGCGCCGCCGACCCCGCGGTGGCCGGTGGCGACGCACAGCAGGTGCTGGGCGCCGCGGCCGGCGCCGTGCCGGTGCTCGGCGAGCGCGGCGAGGTTGACGTCGTTGCCGGTGAAGGCGGGGCCGTCGATGCCGGCGGCGCGGACGAGGTCGGCGAAGACGTCCCGTACGGGCGCCCCCGCGGGCCAGGCGAGGTGCAGCGGGTTGAGGGCGGTGCCCTCCGGCTCGGCGACCGCGGAGGGCACGGCGAGACCGGCACCCACGCAGCGGCGGCCGCTCTCGCGCAGCAGCCCGGCGCCCACGTCGACGACGGCCGCCAGGACCTGCGCGGGGTCGGCGGTGACCTCCAAGCAGCCGGGCGCGGTCGCCACGATCCGGCCGCCGAGGCCGACGAGGGCGGCGCGGAACCCGTCGGCGTGGACCTGCGCGGCGAGGGCGACGGGCCCGTTCTCGTCGATGGTCAGCCGGTGCGACGGCCGGCCCTGGGAGCCGGCGGCGGCGGGGCGCGAGTCGACGCGGATCAGCCCGAGGGCCTCCAGTTCGGCGGCGACGGCGCCCGCGGTGGCGCGGGTGACGCCCAGTTCGGCGGTGAGGACGGCGCGGGTCGGCGCCCGGCCCGTGTGCACCAGTTCCAGCGCCGGGCCGAGCGCGCTGCGGCCCCTGTCGAGCCGTGTCCGGGTCGTCGTCGCCTTGCCGTTCATGGGGGCGAGTCTCCCATGGTCGGCTGCGCCGACCGCGCCGGTGGGCCGTTTCGGCCATCCCCCGGCGGGTACCGCCGGCAGCGGTGACGGGCCCCCGCGCTCCGCGCGCGCGGGGCGGGCGGGACGGGGTGAGGAGGCGCCCGGCGGTGCCCTCCGGCACCGCGCGGACGACCGCGGGACCCGCTCGCCGAGCCGGTCGGACGTACGCCGAGACGGTCGGACGTGCGCCGGGGATGCGGGCGTCCGGCCGGGGAGCGCGCCGCAGCGACCGTACGGGCCGCCGGTGCCCACCCGCCTGCCGAACGCCCGCATCCGCGCGGCGACCGCGGGGGCGGCCCGCGCGCCGTCCGACGCCGGGAGGCGCGGCGCGCGGCGCACGCGGGACGCCACCCGGGGAGGGTCCGGACGACCGGCGAGCCGGACCGCCCGCCCCGGTACGGGCGGCGGACGCGCCGACCGCGCGCCAGCCGTCCGACCCGCTCGCGCCCCACGGGCGCGGGCGGGCGCGGCGGGCGCCTGACCGGGGTCGCTGAAGGACCGCCGAGGGCGCACGGGCGCGGGTGGGCGCGGACGGGCATGGGGCGGGGCCGGCCGGAGGCGGCCCGACCGTCTTCCCCCGGAGCGAACGGCAGGCGGCAGGCGGCAGGCAGCGAGCAACGGGCAGCAGGCGGCAGGCAGCGCGCGACGGGCGCGGTGCGCGGGGTCGTCGGCCGGTCGCCCGAGCCCTCGGGGAACACGCGGCACACGGTTTGTGATGAGCCGCCGCAGGGCCCTATCCTGAGTTTGTGCCGCTACTAAACAAACTCGCGCCCGCCCTTCGGGAAGCCACCGGCGGAGACCCCGCCGTCCGCTCCCTGTCGCGCCTCCGCACCGCCGTCACCCTCTTCTTCGCCCTCGACGGCTTCCTCTTCGCCGGCTGGGTCGTCCGCATCCCCGCGATCAAGCAGCAGACCGGCTCCTCGGCGAGCGACCTCGGACTCGCCCTGCTCGGCGTCTCCGCCGGGGCCGTCGTCACCATGACCCTCACCGGGCGGCTGTGCCACCGGTTCGGCAGCCACGCCGTCACCGTCGGCGCCGCCGTCCTGCTGTCGCTGAGCATCGCGCTGCCGGCGCTCACCCACTCGGCGCTCGCGCTCGGTCTCGTCCTGCTGGTCTTCGGCACCGCCTACGGCGCGATCAACGTCGCCATGAACAGCGCCGCCGTCAACCTGGTCGCCGCGCTGCGACGGCCCGTGATGCCCGGCTTCCACGCCGCGTTCAGCCTGGGCGGCATGGTCGGCGCCGGGCTCGGCGGCCTCGTCGCGAGCGGCCTCCCGCCCGCCGCGCACCTGCTCGGGCTCACCGTCGTCGGCCTGCTCCTGACGGCCGTCGCCGGTCCCGTACTGCTGCGCCACCCCTCCCCCGCGCCGCCCGAGTCCCTGCCCGCCGCGCCCGCCTCCGGGCGGCGGATGGACCGCCGGACGCGCCGCCTGGTCACCCTGTTCGGCGTGATCGCCCTGTGCACCGCGTACGGCGAGGGCGCCCTGGCCGACTGGGGTGCCCTGCACCTGACGCAGGACCTGCACGCCCACCCCGGTGCCGCGGCCGCCGGGTACTCCCTGTTCGCGCTGACCATGACCGCCGGGCGGCTCTCCGGTACGGCGATGCTGGAGCGCCTCGGCCAGACCAGGACGCTCGTCGCGGGCGGCGCGACGGCCGCCGCGGGCATGCTGCTGGGCGCGTTGGCGCCCAGCGTGTGGGCGGCGCTCCTCGGGTTCGCCGTCACCGGGTTGGGCCTGGCGAACATCTTCCCGGTGGCGGTGGACAGGGCGGGCGCCCTGGCCGGACCCGCCGGCGTGGCGGCCGCGTCGACGCTGGGCTACGGCGGCATGCTGCTGGGCCCGCCCGTGATCGGCTTCCTCGCGGACTGGTTCTCGCTGCCCGCCGCGCTGACGACGGTCGCGCTGCTCTCCGCCGCCGCGGCGGCCGTCGGCTACCGCGCCCGCAACGCCACGGCGGCCGGGGGCCTCTGAGTAGCCGTACTCAGGCGCCCGCCGCCGCCCGCGGCACAGGATGGGGCTCCCTGCGACCACGGGAGCACCACATGAAGATCATCGACCTGGGCGACGCCCCTCTGCGCGGCCTCGCCCGGCTGGCGTTCGGCAACGTCGCCTCCGGCGTGTACCTGGCGTTCGTCGCCGCGGTGACCGCCCTGGTCGTCCGCGACCTGTGGTTCACCGACCACGAGGACGCGTCGTTCGCCGCCCTCGGGCTCATCGCGGTCGCCGCGCCGACCATCCTGGTGGTCATGGCCGGCGGGGCGCTCGGCGGTGACGCCCTGCTCGGGTCGATGTGGTTCTTCTGGGCGGCGTTCGTCGTGTCGGTGCTCGCACAGTCGCTCGGGATCGGCGCGCTCGCCCGGCTGGTGACCGGCGCGCGGCGCCGTGAGCCGCGTCCGCACGGCGGTTGAGGCGCGGAGGGCGATGGCAGAATTCCGCCATGGAGACTGCCGAGCACATCAAGCACCTCGCCCGCGAGGGCCAGTTGCTGGCCGACGCCGCCGAACGGGCCGGTCTCGACGCGGAGGTCCGCACCTGCCCCGGCTGGGAGGTGCGGCACCTGCTGCGGCACACCGGCATGGTGCACCGCTGGGCGACCGCGTTCGTCGCCGAGGGACACACGTCGTACCGCCCCGCGGACGGCGAGCCCGACCTCGACGGCACCCCGTTGCTGGACTGGTACCGGGAGGGCCACGACCGGCTCGTCACGGCGCTGACCGGGGCGCCGGACACCCTGGAGTGCTGGGCGTTCATGCCCGCGCCGTCCCCGCTGGCGTTCTGGGCCCGCCGCCAGGCGCACGAGACGACCGTGCACCGCGTGGACGCCGAGTCGGCGCTCGGCCTGGTGGCCGGCCGGTCGCCGGTCGGGCCGGACCTGGCCGCCGACGGGATCGACGAACTGCTGTGCGGCTTCCACGCCCGGGACAAGAGCCGCGTCCGCACGGACCGGCCCGGCACGCTGCGGGTCCGCACGGCGGACACCGGCGACGTGTGGACGGTCCTGCTCTCCGCCGACGCGCCCCGCACCGCCCGCACGGCCGACGGTCCGGTCGACTGCGAACTGACGGGCCCCGCCGAGGCCCTGTACCTCTCCCTGTGGAACCGGCTGCCCGCCGGCTCCCCCGCCGTCGCGGTCACGGGCGACGACCGCCTGACCCGCCTGTGGCGGGAGACCTCGGCCGTGACGTGGTGACCCGGCGCCGCGCCGGGTGCGGGAACGCGCCGGGGCGGCAGGGCCGGGAGCGGACCGGGCCCGGCCCGTAGGCGGGGGCGACGATCCGGACGCGGTCCCGGGCGCCCGGGCGCGCCGCCGCCCGGCCCGGTTTCCTCCACGAGGGGCCGGAGGCGCCGGACCGGGCCGCCCCGACGACGTACGCGTCGTGTGCGGGCGCCACCGGGTCACCCGCCGGGCCCCACCGGGCGCCCCACCGGGCGCCCCGCCGCGCGGGCCGCGGCGGGCTCCTCGCGGCCACCGGATCCCGCGCCGGGAACCGGTGGCGCGCCCGGCGGCACGACCGCGCCCCGCGCGGCGGGGCGCCGTCCGAGGAGCGCCGTGGCCACCAGCCGGAGCCCTGCCGACCGGGGCGCTCCGACGATTCCGCCGCCCCGCCCCGGGGCGCCGCGGGGCGGGGGGCGGATGGGGAGGCCCGGCTGCGGATCGCGGAGACGATGGGCGCCGACCCGGGTCCGGCACTGCGCGAGCTGCACCGGCGGATGCCGTGCCAGGACCCGGAGCTGCTGCGGCTGCCGGAGGCGGCCGGTGTCCGACGGACCGCCCCGGCGTCCGGTCCCGGCTGCCGGAACCGGGGCGGAGGCCGGCCCGGTCCCGGTCGACCGCACCCGGCGGGGACGGACCGGGGCGGAGGTCGGCCCGGTCGGCCGGTCCCGGGGCAGAGGTCGGTCCCGGGGCAGAAGCCGGTCCCAGGGCAGAGGCCGGACCCGGGACAGGAGCCGGACCCAGGGCAGAGGCCGGACCCGGGACAGGAGCCGGACCCAGGGCAGAGGCCGGACCCGGGACAGGAGCCGGACCCAGGGCAGAGGCCGGACCCGGGACAGAGGCCGGACCCGGCGGATGGAACCGGGGCGGAGGCCGGTGTCGCGGGCGGGGCCGGGCGGTGACGGCGTCCGTCTCCGCTACCGCTGCTCCCGCGCGGCCGGTTCCGGCTCCGACTCCTGCGGGTCGTCCTGCCGGCGGCGGTCCAGCGCCTCCAGGGCGCGGCGCGCGACGGTGTTCCCCCTGACGATGCCGGCCAGCGTCGTCGCGCCCCGCGTGATGTCCGCGAACGCCCGCCACGCCGGGCGCAGTCCGGTGATCGCGGCGTGCAGCAGCGCCGGGCGGCGCGCGAACACGGCGAGCAGCCGCCGCCCCACCGCCATCTCCACGCCCAGCCCGGCCTTGATCGCGAAGGCGTAGTTCAGCGCCTGGCGGCGCGCCTCGACCGCGTCGTGCGCCTCGGCGATCCGCACCGCCCACTCCCCCGCGAGCCGGCCGGACCGCAGCGCGAAGGAGATCCCCTCACGCGTCCACGGCTCCAGCAGCCCGGCCGCGTCCCCGCAGACGACGACCCGGCCGCGGGAGAGCGGCGAGTCCTCGCTGCGGCAGCGCGTCAGGTGCCCGGAGGAGATGGCCGGTTCGAACCCGGCGAGGCCCAGCCGGGCCACGAAGTCGTCCAGGTACCGCTTGGTCGCGGCGCCCTCCCCGCGCGCGGAGATGACACCGACCGTCAGCGTGTCCCCCTTGGGGAACACCCAGCCGTAACTGCCCGGCATCGGCCCCCAGTCGATGAGGACCCGCCCCGCCCAGTCCTCCGCCACGGCCTGCGGCACCGGGATCTCCACCTCCAGGCCGAGGTCCACCTGGTCGGTCTTGACCCCGACGTGCGCCCCTATCCGGCTGGCGCTGCCGTCCGCGCCGACCACCGCCCGCGCCAGCACCGTCTCGCCGTCGGCGAGGACGACCGCGACGGTGCGCCGGTCCGGCACCGCGGCGCCGTGCTGCTCGACCCGCGCGACGGCCGCGCCCGTCCGCACCTCGGCGCCCGCCCTCCGGGCGTGCTCCACCAGCCCCGCGTCGAACTCGGGCCGGTTGACCAGCCCGAACAGCATCCGCTTCGAGCGGCGCGTACGGGCGAAGCGGCCGTTCAACGAGAACGTCACGGCGTGCACCCGGTCGCGCAGCGGCAGGTCGAAGCCGGGCGGCAGCGCGTCCCGCGACGGGCCGATGATGCCGCCGCCGCACGTCTTGTAGCGGGGCAGCTCCGCCTTCTCCAGGAGCAGCACGCGGCGGCCCGCGACTGCCGCGGCGTAGGCCGCGGACGCTCCGGCCGGCCCCGCGCCGACCACGACGACATCCCACACGTTCTCGCTGCTCACGATGTGCTTACGCTCCCGGTCCCGACCCGTGGTCCACGCTCTCGTCCGCATCCTACGGGGCTTCGCCCCGAGCGCCCTGTGCGAGGATCGGACGCGCGTTCGCCGCATATCCCGCGGCGGCGTCCCGACGTACCGCTTGCCGCACCCACCAGGAGCGTGACCATGACCGCCCAGCCGATCGCCGAGCCGATCGCCGCCACCGTCGCCTCGCTGATGCCCCGCGCCAAGGCGGAGCTCACGGAGCTCGTGGCGTTCCGGTCCGTGGCGGACCCGGCCCAGTTCCCCAGGAGCGAGTGCGAGGCCGCCGCCGCGTGGGTGGCGGACGCCCTGCGCTCCGAGGGCTTCACCGACGTGTCGGTCTTCGACACCCCCGACGGGAGCCAGTCCGTCTACGGTCACCTGCCTGGCCCCGCCGGCGCCCCGACCGTGCTGCTGTACGCCCACTACGACGTGCAGCCGCCGCTCGACCCGGCCGGCTGGGACACCCCGCCGTTCGAGCTGACCGAGCGGGACGGCCGCTGGTACGGGCGCGGCGCCGCCGACTGCAAGGGCGGGTTCATCATGCACCTGCTGGCGCTGCGCGCCCTGAAGGCGAACGGCGGCGTCCCGGTCGGCGTCAAGGTCATCGTGGAGGGCTCCGAGGAGCAGGGCACCGGCGGCCTGGAGCGGTACGCCGAGGCCCACCCCGACCTGCTGGCCGCCGACGCGATCGTCATCGGCGACACCGGGAACTTCCGCGTCGGGCTGCCGACCGTCACCGCGTCGCTGCGCGGGATGACGATGCTGCGCGTCCAGGTCGACACGCTCGCCGGGAACCTGCACTCGGGGCAGTTCGGCGGTGCCGCGCCGGACGCGCTGGCCGCACTCATCCGCGTACTGGACTCGCTGCGCGCCGAGGACGGTTCGACGACGGTCGACGGGCTGGCGTCGGACGCCGAGTGGCAGGGGCTGCAGTACGCGGAGGAGGACTTCCGGCGGGACGCCAAGGTGCTGGACGGCGTGGACCTGATCGGCTCCGGCACCGTCGCCGACCGGCTGTGGGCGCGTCCGGCCGTCACGGTGATCGGCATCGACTGCCCGCCGGTCGTCGGGGCCACGCCGTCCGTGCAGGCCACCGCCCGCGCCCAGATCAGCCTGCGCGTGCCGCCCGGCCAGGACGCCACCGAGGCGACCAAGCTCCTCACCGCGCACCTCCAGGCGCACACCCCCTGGGGCGCGCGCGTGACGGTGGAGCAGATCGGGCAGGGCCAGCCGTTCCGGGCGGACGTGGCCAGCCCGGCGTACACGTCGATGGCCCAGGCGCTGGCCGCGGCGTATCCGGGCGAGGAGATGCAGGCCGCCGGCATGGGCGGGTCGATCCCGCTGTGCAACACGCTGGGCGCGCTGTACCCGCGGGCGGAGATCCTGCTGATCGGGCTGAGCGAGCCGGAGGCGCAGATCCACGCGGTGAACGAGAGCGTGTCGCCCGAGGAGTTGGAGCGGATGTCGGTCGCGGAGGCGCTGTTCCTGCGGAACTACGCGCTGTCGAAGCGAGGTTGAGCTCTCGGCGGAATCGCGCAGAGCGCAAGGGGGGCGGCCCGGCCGGGCCGCTCCCGTAGCGTCGGGGCATGACTCCGGAACCCCACCCGCACCCGCACCCGCACGCCCCCGACGAGCCCGCCGTCGACCTGGTCCCGGTCGTGCCCGGGCTGCACATGCTGCGCTTCCCGATCGGCCAGGGCTACGTCTGGCGTGACGACGACGGCGCGCTGACGCTGGTCGACGCCGGCTGGGCGGGCGCCGAGGACGCCGTCGGCCGGGCACTGCGCGAGGTCGGCGGCCCGGGGGCGCGGCTGCGGCGGATCGTCCTCACCCACGGCCACCGCGACCACGTGGGCGCGGCGGAGGCGCTGGCGCGCCGGTACGGCGCTGAGGTCCTCGCGCACCGGCTGGACGCGCCGGTCGTCCGCGGGGAGGCGCCGGTGCCCGAACCGGACCTGCTGGACTGGGAGGTCCCGCTGTACGAGCACGGGCTCACCACGCCCGAGGCGCCGCCCACGCGCGTGGACCGGGAGTTGGAGGACGGCGACGTGCTGGACTTCGGCGGCGGCGCCCGCGTGGTGCACACCCCGGGCCACACGCCCGGGTCGATCGCGCTCCACCTGCCGCGCCCCGGCGTGCTGCTGACGGGCGACACCCTGGCGTCGGTGGGCGGGGTGGGCCTGGGCGTCTTCCACACGGACCGCGCCGCCGCGGTGGCGTCGGTGCGCCGCCTGGCCTCCCTCCACCCGCTCCGGGCGGTGTGCTTCGGGCACGGCGACCCGCTGACGCGGGAGGTGCCCTCCACCCTGCGGGCGGCGGCGGAGGCGGCCCGGCCGTAGCCCGCGCGGGAGCCCGGAGCCGCCCCGTCCCCCGCGCCGCCGCGCGGTCAGCCCACCGGGACGCCGGCCTCCAGGTTCAGGACCGTGCCGCGCTCGCGGGCGCGCAGGGCCCAGCGGAGGCGTTCGTACCGGACCGGGGGCAGCATGTCCGCCGCCTCCGCCTCCGTCGCGAAGCGCCAGCCGCGCAGCTCGGAGCCCGGCAGCAGGACCCGGTCCGCCTGCGCGCCCGTGAGCCGCCCGCCGTCGAAGAGGAGGCGCAGCCCGCCGTACCCGGGCGGCTTCGGCGGCTCCCAGTCGACGACCAGCAGCCGCGGTACGGACGCCAGCTCCAGCCCCGTCTCCTCGGCGACCTCCCGCATCGCGGCCCGCGCCGGCGCCTCGCCCCGCTCGACGACCCCACCGGGGAACTCCCACCCCGGCTTGTACGTCGGGTCGACCAGCAGCACCCGGTCCTGGTCGTCGAAGAGCAGCACCCCCGCCGCGAGCGTCTCGCCGGTCGGCTCCGGGGTCTGCACGATCCCGCAGGCGCCCGCCGCGCCGGTCCGCACCGCGTCCGCGATCACCTTCGCCGTCGCCTCCGGCGTGAGGGGGCCGTTGTCGACGGCGTACGCGTCGGCGGCGAGCCACCCGTCGAGCGCGGCCCGGTACGACGCGATGTGGTCCAGGGCCCACGCCCTGGCCCGCTCGTTTCCGGCCGGGTCGCCGTCGTGCGCGCCGCGCCGCGCGATCCGTGCGCGCAGGATCGTTTCATCAGGGGTCAGGACGACATGCCGCACGGTGATCCGGCGGGACGCCAGCCCGCCGAAGATCTCGTCGCGGTACTCCTGCCGCAGGAGGGTCATCGGCACCACCAGCACCCCGCCCACCTCGGCGAGGAGCGCCGCCGCCGCGTCGACGACCAGGCGCCGCCAGATCCGCAGGTCCTGGAAGTCGGTGGTGCCGGAGAGCCGGTCGGGCGGCAGGAGGAGCGGCAGCGCGCCGCCGATCGACTCCGGGTCGTACAAGGTGCTGTTCGGGATCAGATCGACCAGTTCGCGCGCGGCGCTCGTCTTGCCGGCGCCGAACGCACCGTTGATCCAGACGATCACGGTTCCCCCTCTTCCGTTGGCCCCCAGTGGCTTGCCCGCAACACCCTGCCACGGAAACCCGCGTTCCGGACGGGTGGCCGTAACGGTCCGGGGCCCCTGGGGTTTCCCGCCGGAGGCGGACGCCGGCACGGCCGGTGAACCGGGGGCGGGTTGGCCGGATCCGGTGGTACGGTGCGCGGCCCCGCGCGGTTCAGCGGGCGTGGCCACCCCGGGCGCACCCTCGAACGCCCTGCGGCGGCGACCCGCCCGGCACCCGCTAGGGTCGGGCCCGTGACTCCCTCCCCCTCCGGCACGACGGCCGCCCTGTGGCCGTCCGATGGCCCCGGTGTGGTCCGGTTCCCGTCCGGGCGCATGGTGCGGGGCCGCGGCCTGCGCCGCCCGCTGCCCGACGGACCGACCCCGGCGTACGCGGTCCATCTGCTGGGCGGGCGGCCGCCGGACGTCCCGTGGGAGGCGCGCCTGCTGCGCTGGCCGGACTTCCGGCTGCCCGCGGACGAGGCGGAGGCCCGCGCCGTCCTGGCCGGGGCGTGGGAGCGCGCCGCGGTGGAGCGCGTCGAAGTCGCCTGCGGGGGCGGCCGGGGCAGGACGGGCACGGCACTGGCCTGCCTGGCGGTCCTCGACGGCGTCCCGCCGGACCGCGCGGTGGAGTGGGTGCGCCGGCACTACCACCCCCGTGCGGTGGAGACGCCCTGGCAGAAGCGGTACGTACGGCGCTTCGCCGGGTAGCCGCCCGGCCGGAAGCCGCCGGAGCCGGCCGCGGGGCCGGGCCGTCAGGCGCGCGGCGCCCGGTCCGCGCGCGGGTCCAGCGCCGCCGCGGCCGCGCCCAGGAGGCCCGCGTCCGTGCCGGTCGTCGCCGGGACGACCTCCAGCGGGCGGGTGAAGGGGAGGGTCGCGTACCGCCGCAGCTCCCGGCGCAGCGGGGCGAAGAGGACCTCCCCCGCGCCCGCCACTCCCCCGCCGACCACCGCGATCCGCACCTCCAGCAGCGTCGCCGTCGCCGCGATGCCCGCCGCCAGGGCCCGGGCGGCGCGGTCGTACGCGCCCCGGGCCGCCGGGTCGCCCGCGCGGGCCGCCGCCGCCACGCCCGCCGCCGTCGCGTCGCCGTCGGGTCCCGGGCGCCAGCCGGCGGCCAGGGCGCGGCGCGCGATGTTCGGCCCGCTGGCGATGCGCTCGACGCAGCCGCGCCCGCCGCAGGGGCAGGGGTCGCCGTCCAGGTCGACGCTGATGTGGCCGATGTGGCCCGCGTTGCCGGTCGGCCCCGGGTGCGGGCGTCCGCCCAGCACGAGCCCGCCGCCCACCCCGGTCGACACGACCAGGCAGAGCGCGTCGTCGTACCCACGGGCGGCGCCCCGCCAGTGCTCGGCGGCGGTCATGGCGACGCCGTCGCCGACGAGGCAGACCGGCCGGCCGGCGACCCGCGCGCGGACCCGGTCGACGAGCGGGAAGCCGCGCCACGCGGGCACGTTGACGGGGCTGACCGTGCCGGCCGCCGCGTCCACCGGGCCCGCGCTGCCGATGCCGACCGCCTCGACCCGCCCCCACAGCGGCGATCCGGCCAGTTCGTCGAGGACCGAGGCGACGGCGCCCATCACTGTCTCGGCGTCCTCCCGCGCGGGGGTGGGCCGCCGGGCCCGGACGAGGATCCGGCCGGTGCCGTCGACGAGGGCGCCCGCGATCTTCGTACCGCCGATGTCGAGGGCGGCGGCGAGTCCGGTCGCCGCCGGGTCGTGCTCCGGCTCCGTGTGCATCCCGTCGCTCCCCATGGACGTCCGCGGACCGGTGGGACCCTGCGGTTTCGGTTGGTGCCCGGACAGTCTCCCGGCTGTTGACAACGTTGTCCAGGCTCTATGCTCGACGCCACGCCCCCGTACGTACCTCCGGACGACGACAGGACAGGAACCGCGCACCGTGGCCGAGACCGCCCGCCGACCCGACCACCGCTACGGCAACCGGCCCACCATGAAGGACGTCGCCGCCCGCGCGGGCGTCGGCCTCAAGACCGTCTCGCGGGTGGTGAACGGCGAGCCGGGCGTCACGCCCGACACCGAGCGCCGCGTCCAGGAGGCGATCCAGGCGCTCGGCTTCCGCCGCAACGACAGCGCGCGCGTGCTGCGCAAGGGCCGCACCGCCTCCGTGGGGCTGGTCCTGGAGGACCTGGCCGACCCGTTCTACGGGCCGCTGAGCCGCGCCGTGGAGGAGGTGGCCCGCGCCCACGGGGCCCTGCTGATCAACGGGTCCAGCGCCGAGGACCCGGAACGGGAGCAGGAACTCGCCCTGGCGCTGTGCGCGCGCCGCGTCGACGGGCTGATCGTGATCCCCTCGGGCGACGACCACCGCTACCTGGAACCGGAGATGAGGGCGGGCGTCGCGACCGTCTTCGTGGACCGCCCGGCCGGCCGGATCGAGGCCGACACGGTCCTGTCCGACAGCTTCGGCGGCGCCCGCGCGGGTGTGGCGCACCTCGTCGCGCACGGCCACCGCCGGATCGGCTTCATCGGTGACCGGCCGCGCATCCACACCGCCGCGGAGCGGCTGCGCGGCTACCGGGCCGCGATGGAGGACGCGGGGCTGCCCGTCGACGACGCGTGGGTGTCGCTGGGCCCCACCGAGCCGGCGCGGGTGCGGGCCGCGGTCGCCGCGATGCTGGCCGGCCCCGAACCGGTGACCGCGCTGTTCGCGGGCAACAACCGGGTGACGGTGACCGCCGTGCGGGAGCTGGCCGGGCGCACGCGCCCGGTCGCCCTGGTCGGCTTCGACGACATCGAACTGGCCGACCTGCTCGGCATCACGGTCATCGCGCAGGACGCCGCCGCGCTGGGCCGCACGGCGGCGGAACGGCTGTTCCGCCGCCTCGACGGCCTCCACGAGGCGCCCTGGCGCGTCGAGTTGCCGACGGTGCTGGTCCCGCGCGGCTCGGGCGAGGTCCCGCCCGCGTAGCCGCGCGGCCCGGTGCGGGGCGGGGCCGGCACCGGGCGCGCACGCCGCCGGCCCGCACGCCGGCGTCGCCGCTGTCGTCATCGGCCTTCGTCCACCGGACGTCGGGCCGCCCACCGGACGTCGGCCCGCCCGCCGTGCGTCTCGCGGCGGCCGGGGCCAAACCGGCGGGAGCAGTGGCCGGTGCCCGCGTCGAGGACGCCGGCCCGGCCTCCGTCCCCCGGGTACGGGGTGGTGGTCCGTCCCCCCGGGTACGGGGCGGTGGTCCGCCGGACCGCGCGGTGGCACGTGCCGCCGCCGGCGGAGGGGCGGACCGGCTCCGGGGCCACCGCCGCCGGTGGCGGGCGGGCCCCCGCCGGACCGGCCGGCGGTCGGTTCGCGTTCCCCTGCGGGCACCGCCGCCCCGCTTCCCGCGCGTCGTGGACGCGTACGGGTTACGGGGCGGCGGTGGCGGTGGCGGGTCCGGCGGGGGACCGCCACCGGCCGGTCACTGGTGGGTGCCGGTCAGGTCGCCGCGCCGCGGGGCGGCGAAACGGTCGAGGTCGGCGCGGGTGAGGCCGGTGAGGCGGGCCACCTCGGCGGTGTCGAGGGCGCCGCAGTCGATGCCACGGAGCAGGTACCCGCTGAGCGCCTTGGCGGTGGCCGGCTCGTCCATCACGTCGCCGCCGGCGCGGTTGGCGTACGCGGCGAGGCGGGCGGCGGCCGGCTCCAGGCCCTCGCGGTAGAACGCGAACACGGCGGCGTACCGGGTGGGCAGGTGGGCCGGGTGCATGTCCCAGCCCTGGTAGTAGGCGCGGGCCAGGGCGCGGCGGGTGAGGCCGTAGTGCAGGCGCCAGGCGTCGTGGACCTTCTCGGTGGGGCCCACGGGCAGCACGTTGGTGGAGCCGTCCGAGACGCGGACGCCGGTGCCGGCGGCGGCGACCTGCATGACGGCCTTGGCGTGGTCGGCGGCCGGGTGGTCGCTGGCCTGGTACGCGGCGGAGACGCCGAGGCAGGCGCTGTAGTCGAAGGTGCCGTAGTGGAGACCGGTGGCGCGACCCCCGGCGGCGTCGATCATGCGGGCGACGGTGGCGGTGCCGTCGGGGCCGAGGATGGCCTGGCTGGTCTCGATCTGGATCTCGAAGCCGATCCGGCCGGGCTCCAGGCCGCGGGCCTTCTCGAACTCCTCCAGGAGCCGCGCCATCGCGGTGACCTGCTCCGGGTAGGTGACCTTCGGGAGGGTGAGGACGAGGCCGTCGGGCAGGCCGCCCGCCTCCATGAGGCCGGTGAGGAAGATGTCGAGGGTGCGGATGCCCCGGTCGCGCACGGCGACCTCCATGCACTTCATGCGGATGCCCGTGTACGGGGCTGCGGTCCCCTCCCGGTGGGCCCGGGCCACCAGGCGGGCGGCGCGGGCGGCGTCGCGGTCCTCGTCGGCGTCGGTGCGGCCGCCGTAGCCGTCCTCGAAGTCGATGCGCAGGTCCTCGATCGGTTCCCGCTCCAACTTGGCCCGTACGCGCGCGTGGACGGGCTCGGCGAGGTCGTCGGGGAGACCGAGGACGGCGGCGAGGGAGGCGGCGTCCGGGGCGTGCTCGTCGAGCGCGGCGAGGGCGCGGTCGCCCCAGGAGCGAATCGTGTCGGCGGTGAGGGCGTCGCCGGGCACGTAGACGGTGTGGACGGGCTGGCGGGTGCCGGGGTCACCGGGGTAGCGGCGGGCGAGCTCCGCGTCCACCGTGGCGAGGGAGGCGCTGATGCCCTCGCTGACCGCACCGGCGAGGCTTGTCGCCACCTGCTCCTGCTGACCCATTCCCGCACCCTCCACCGCTCGACTTTTCCGCTTCACGGAATCAACAATCCGTATGGCGAAGTTATCCGGGGTGGCTGGCGCTCGTCAATGGTGGCCGAGACGGCGCAGGTAGCCGTGGAGGGCGGCGGAGGCGCCGAGCCGGAGCAGACTGCGCCGGTGGAGGTCGCCGGCGCGGGCGTCCAGCGCGGCGAGGACGCGGTCGGGGCTGCCGTTCGCCCGCAGCTCGCGCAGGACGGCCTCGACGGCGGCGAGCGGGTGGTGCCCCTTCCGAAGGAGCGCCACGACCTGCGCGACGCGCAGCTCGGTGCGGTCGTAGAGCCGGTACCCGGTGGACGGCTCGCGACCGGGCCGCAGCAGGCCGCGGGCCTCCCAGAGGCGGAGGACGGGCGGCTTCACGCCCACGGCGCGGGCGGCCTCGCCGATGCGCAGGGCCCTCCGGGCGGCGGGCGGCGGGACGCGGCCGGCCAGGACGGTGCCCATGGCCTCCCGGACGGCGGCGAGTTCGCCGCGCTCCCGGTCCAGCCGGGCGTGTCCGGCGTCCAGGGCGGCCAGCGCGGCCTCCAGGTCGCCCGCGTGGACGGCGGCCATCACGGTACGGGCGGTGGCCCAGCCGTGCCCGGCGGCGAGCTCGCGGGCCACGGCGAGCGCGTCGGCGTGGGCGGCGGTGAAGAGGCGGTGGCCGCCGGGGGTGCGGTCGACGGGCGGGAGCAGCCCCGTGTCGACGTAGGTGCGGAGCTGCTGTACGGAGATCCCGGCCGACCTCGCGAGGTCGGCCGCCTTCAGCCGGTCACCCACGACCCCTCCTCCACGGCTTCACGCCGAGTTGAGACTTTTCCGGCATTCCACCGCCCCCACCTGTGGTGCGGCCGTGAAAAAGCCTGGTAGCAGTTGAATGAAAGACTTGATACCAGGTCCGGCGCCGGGGCCGAGCAGAGCCGTTTTCCCGAAGGGAGAAGCAGTGAAGTTCACGCTTGAGGTGACCGTCGACGACGGGCAGCCGGCGGAGGCCGCGGCGCGCGAGCTGGGCCGCGTCCTGCGCTACTGGGGCGGCAACCTCCACCACTACGCCCTGCGGCCCGGCGACGGGTCGGCCGTGTACGACTCGGCCCACCGCGAGGTGGGCCGGTGGCGGATCACCGCCGACGGCGAGGGCTGAGGCCGGCGGGTCCGGGAGGCGCGGAAAAACGGCCGGGGGCCGCGCGGGGGGGGTGCCCCCCCCGGC
>NZ_JAWCTQ010000023.1:0-112628 GCF_032423885.1 Streptomyces tamarix
GGTGCCGCCCCGCCGTGAACCGCCGGGTCCTACTCCGCCGAGCCCTCGCGGCCACCGTTCCCGGGGCCCTCCCCGGAGCCGCTGTCCGAGCCGCCCTCGGAGCCGCCCTCAGAGGCGCTGTCGGAGCCGCCGTCCCGGCCGCCGTCCTGTCCGCCCCGGGCCTCGTCCGGCCGGTCGCCGACTCCGCGCCTGGGGGGCTTCGGCGGGCGCGCGCGCCCGCCGGACGGGTCGCGCAGGTACGAGCCGTCGCCGCCCTCCGCGGGGTGGCCCGCCGCCCCGGGCAGCCCGGCCTGCCCGGCACCGGGGCCGCCCGCCGCGCCCGGTCCGGCCGCGGGGCCCGTGCCCGGGCCGCCGTCCCGCCGCCGCAGGTACCGCTCGAACTCGCGGGCGATGGCCTCGCCCGACGCCTCGGGCAGCTCGGCCGTGTCCCGCGCCTCCTCCAGCGTCTGCACGTACTCGGCCACCTCGCTGTCCTCGGAGGCGAGTTGGTCCACGCCGAGCTGCCAGGCGCGGGCGTCCTCGGCCAGTTCGCCGAGCGGGATGCGCAGGTCGATCAGGTCCTCCAGCCGGTTGAGCAGGGCCAGCGTGGCCTTGGGGTTGGGCGGCTGCGACACGTAGTGCGGCACCGCCGCCCACAGGCTGACCGCCGGGACACCCGCGTGCGTGCACGCCTCCTGGAGGATGCCGACGATGCCCGTCGGCCCCTCGTACCGGGTCTCCTCCAGCTCCATCCGCCGCGCCAGGTCCGGGTCGGACGTGACGCCGCTGACCGGGACCGGCCGCGTGTGCGGGGTGTCGCCGAGCAGCGCGCCGAGGATCACGACCATCTCCACGCCCAGCTCGTGGGCGAAGCCCAGCAGCTCGTTGCAGAACGAGCGCCAGCGCATCGACGGCTCTATGCCGCGGACCAGCACCAGATCGCGCGGCTTCTCGCCGCCGACGCGGACCACGGACAGCCGGGTGGTGGGCCAGGTGATCCTCCGCACCCCGCCGTCCAGCCACACCGTGGGCCGGTTGACCTGGAAGTCGTAGTAGTCCTCGGCGTCGAGCGCCGCGAACACCTCGCCCTTCCACTCCCGTTCCAGGTGCGCGACCGCGGTGGAGGCGGCGTCGCCGGCGTCGTTCCAGCCCTCGAACGCGGCCACCATGACCGGGTCGATCAGCTCGGGAACCCCCTCGAGCTCGATCACCCAGGCCTCCTTCCGAAGTTCCGTCCGTACGAACCAACCTTACGGCGTTCGGGACCCCTGCCCGCAGCCACTTGCACACGACCGGGTGCTGTGCCGGCCTCCCACGACTACCCCTGCGGTGACCTCGGAACACCCGGAATTCATCCGAGGTAAGGGGCCTCGAACGCGATGAAAGGGGTGGACGTCTCGACAGGGCGCCGCTATACATCGGAGGACTGTTCAAAGATCCGATGTCACGAGGGTAGGTACCGCACGCATGGCACACACGGCGCACCCACCGGACACCGCGGACGCCCCGCCCACCGTCACCGCGGTCGAGGTCCACGACGTCCGCTTCCCCACCTCCGAGCACCTCGACGGCTCCGACGCCATGAACCCCGATCCCGACTACTCCGCCGCCTACGTCGTCCTGCGCACGGACCGCGGGCCGGACGGCCACGGCTTCGCGTTCACCATCGGCCGCGGCAACGACGTCACCGCCGCCGCCATCGCGGCGCTGCGCCCGTACGTGCTCGGCCGTCCCGCGCCCCGGACCGCCGCCGACCTCGCCGCCCTGCACCGGGACCTCACCCACGACTCGCAGCTTCGCTGGCTCGGCCCGGAGAAGGGCGTCGTCCACATGGCGGCCGGCGCCGTCGTCAACGCCGCCTGGGACCTGGCCGCGAGCGCCGCCGGGCTGCCCGTCTGGGAGTTCCTCTCCCGGATGAGCCCCGAGGAGCTGGTCTCCCTCGTCGACTTCCGCCACCTCACCGACGCCCTCACCCCCGACGAGGCCCTCGCCCTCCTCCGCGCCGCCGAACCCGGCCGTGCCGAACGCGCCGCCCGCCTCCGCGCCGAGGGCTACCCCGCCTACACGACCTCCCCCGGTTGGCTCGGCTACGACGACGCGACCCTCGTCCGCCTCGCCCGGCAGGCCGTCGAGGAGGGGTTCGGCCAGATCAAGCTGAAGGTCGGCGCCGACCCCGGCGACGACGTGCGCCGCCTGGCACTGGCCCGCGCCGCCGTCGGCCCCGGCATCCGCATCGCCCTCGACGCCAACCAGCGCTGGGACGTCCCCGAAGCGCTGCGGCGCCTCGCGGAACTCGCCCCGTACGACCCGTACTGGATCGAGGAGCCCACCAGCCCCGACGACGTCCTCGGCCACGCCGCCATCCGCGCCGGCCAGCCCGTCCCCGTCGCCACCGGCGAACACGGCGCCAACCGCGTCCTGTTCAAGCAGCTCCTCCAGGCCGGCGCCGTCGACTTCGTGCAGATCGACGCCGCCCGCGTCGCCGGGGTCAACGACAACGTCGCCATCCTGCTCCTCGCCGCCAAGTACGGGGTGCCCGTCTGCCCGCACGCCGGGGGAGTGGGGTTGTGCGAACTGGTCCAGCACCTCGCCATGTTCGACTACGTCGCCGTGTCCGGGACCCTGGAGGACCGGGTGGTCGAGTACGTCGACCACCTCCACGAGCACTTCACCGACCCGGTCACCGTCCGCGCCGGACGGTACGCCGCCCCCACCGCGCCCGGGTTCTCCGCCCGGATGCGCCCCGAGTCGCTCACCGCCCACCGCTACCCGGACGGACCGGTCTGGCAGGACAGGAAGGACACCCGCCGTGCGTGACCTCGACGGACTGAACGCGCTCGTCACCGGCGGCGCCTCCGGCATCGGAGCCGCCGTCGCCCGCGAACTCCTCACCCGCGGCGCCCGCGTCGCCGTCCTCGACCGGGACACCTCGGGCGCGCCCGGCGGGACGCTCGCCCTCACCGCCGACGTGACCTCCGACACCGGAGTGCGGGAGGCGGTCGCCGCCGCCGTCGCCGCGTTCGGGTCCCTGCACACCGTCGTCGGCAACGCCGGGATCGGCGCGGTCGGCACCGTCGAGGACCAGACGGACGAGGAGTGGCACCGCGTCCTCGACGTCAACCTCATGGGCCTCGTCCGCACCGCCCGGCACACCCTGCCCCACCTGCGGCGCGCCGCCGCCGAGCGGCCCGGCGCGGTGTCGGTGACCCACACCTGCTCCGTCGCCGCCACCGCCGGACTGCCGCAGCGCGCCCTCTACTCGGCCTCCAAGGGCGCCGTGCTCTCCCTGACCCTCGCCATGGCCGCCGACCACGTCCGCGACGGGATCCGCGTCAACTGCGTCAACCCCGGCACCGCCGACACGCCCTGGGTCACCCGGCTCCTCGACCGCGCCCCCGACCCGGCCGCCGAACGCGCCGCCCTCGAAGCCCGCCAGCCGATGGGCCGGCTCGTCACGGCCGAGGAGGTCGCCGCCGCCGTCGCCTACCTGGCGAGTCCCGCCGCCGCGTCCGTCACCGGCACCGCGCTCGCCGTCGACGGCGGCATGCAGGGCCTGCGGCTGCGCCCGGCCACGTGACGCCGCGCCCGGCCACGTGACACCGGCGGGCTCAGAGCACCGCCCGCAGCCACTGCTCGACGCTCGCGATGTGCACCGTCGCCCACGACCGGGCCGCCTCGGCGTCCCGGTCCCGCAGCGCGGTCAGGATCGCCCGGTGCTCGTACAGCGTCCGGCCCACGACGTCCTCCTGGGTGAGCCCGCGCCAGACCCGGGCCCGCGTCGTCGGCCCGGACAGGCCGTCCAGCAACGAGCACAGCACGGTGTTGCCCGACGCGCCCACGATCCGCCGGTGGAAGTCCAGGTCCGCAGCGACCAGGTCGTCCACGGACGGCTCGGCGCCCAGCGCGTCCAGCGCCGCCTCCAGCACGTCCAGGTCGGCCGCGCCGATCCGGTGCGCGGCCATCGCGGTCGCCGCGGGCTCCAGGATGCGGCGCACCGCCAGGAACTCCAACACCGTGTCGTCGCGGTGGAAGTCCACGACGAAGCTCAGCGCCTCCAGCAGCAGCCGCGGGTCCAGGCTCGTCACGTACGTGCCGTCGCCCTGCCGGACGTCGAGGACACGGATCAGCGACAGCGCGCGCACCGCCTCGCGCAGCGAGTTCCGGGACAGGCCCAGCTCCGCGGCGAGCTCGCTCTCCCTGGGCAGCCGGTCCCCGGGGCGCAGCGCGCCGGAGACGATCATTTCCTTGATCTTCTCGATCGCCTCGTCGGTCACGGCCATGGCGCGCCCCTCACTGCCTCTCAGACATCCGATGTGTGAGCTGTGCGAGCGTACAAGGGGGGCGGCTCGCGCAGGAGCCGCCCCCCTCGCCCGGCCGGACCCCTGCCGGGACGGACCCCCGGCCGGGGGAGCCGGGGGCCCGGGGAGGGTCAGGGCCGCTCGGCCAGCATGGCCTCGACCCGGTCGCGGATCTCGTCCGTGACCAGGCCGCGGATCGTCAGCGTCGTACGGCGGCGCAGCACGTCGTCCGCCGTCTCGGCCCACTCGCGGTCGCGGGCGTAGGCGACCTGCGCCCAGATCTCCGGGGCGTCCGGGTGTATGCGCGCCGCCAGCGCCGGGTCCTCGTACGCCATGCGCGCGATGTCGAACGACAGCGAGCCGTAGTGCGTCGCCAGGTGGCGGGCGGTGTCGGCGGCCATGCGGGGGCCGGGCGTCCCCCCGTCGACGAGCAGCCGGTGCGCGACCGCGTTCGGGTTGGCGATGCCGGGCAGCGGGAGCTTCTTGGGCAGGCGGGCGATCGGCTCCATGTCGTCGGCGAGCGGCCGTCCGGGCAGCGCGGCCAGCTTGTTCATGACCGTGCGGCCGATGTGGCGGAACGTGGTCCACTTGCCGCCGGCGACCGAGAGCATGCCGCCCCGGCCCTCGGTGACGACCGTTTCGCGCTTCGCCTTCGACGTGTCGCCGGGGCCGCCGGGCAGCACCCGCAGACCGGCGAAGGCGTACGTGATCAAGGAGCGGTCCAACTGCCGGTCGCGGATGGAGAAGGCGGCCTCGTCCAGGATCTGGGCGATGTCCTTCTCCTCGACCGCGACGTCCCCCGGGTCGCCCTCGTACTCCTCGTCGGTGGTGCCCAGCAGCAGCATGTCCTCCCAGGGGAGGGCGAAGGTGATGCGGTACTTGTCGATCGGCGTGGCGAGCGCGGCCCGCCACGGCGAGGTCCGCTTCAGGACGAGGTGCGCGCCCTTCGACAGGCGGATGGACGGGGCCGCGTTCGGGTCCTCCATCCGGCGGAGGTGGTCGACCCACGGGCCGGTCGCGTTGAGCACGAGCCGGGCGTCGACGCCGAACTCGGTGCCGTCGAGCCGGTCGACCAGGTCGGCGCCGGTGACGCGGCCCCGGGTGAGCCGCAGGCCGGTGACGGCGGCGTGGTTGAGGACGGTGGCGCCCGCCTCGACGGCCGCGCGGACCGTCATGAGCGCCATCCGGGCGTCGTTCATCTGGTCGTCGCCGTAGACGGCGACGGCCTTCAGGCCGTCGGTGCGCAGCTCCGGCACGTCCTGCGCGGCCTTCGCCGGGCCGAGGAGGTGGCCGACGCCGTCGCCGAAGGCGGAGAGCGCCGAGTACGCGAAGACGCCCGCGCCGAGCTTCGCCGCGCCGTGCGGCCCGCCCCTGTACACCGGGAGGTAGAAGGTGAGCGGGTTCGCCAGGTGCGGGGCGACCTGCCGGGAGACCGCGCGGCGCTCGAAGTGGTTCTCCGCGACCAGCTTCACCGCGCCGGTCTGCAGGTAGCGCAGACCGCCGTGGAGCAGCTTGGAGGAGGCGGAGGAGGTGGCGCCGGCGAAGTCGCCGGCGTCCACCAGGGCCACCCGCAGCCCGGACTGGGCGGCGTGCCAGGCGGTGGAGATCCCGAGGATGCCGCCGCCGACGACCAGGAGGTCGTAGGTCGCCCTGGACAGCAGTTCCCGGGTCTCGGCGCGGCTCGGCAGGGTGCCGGCAGCCGGGTGCGTCCCGAGGGCGGGGACGCTCTGCAGGGTGGTCATGTCGCTCTACTCCTCGTCCTCGATCCAGCTCATGGTCCGCTCGACGGCCTTGAGCCAGTTCTTGTACTCGCGGTCGCGGGTCTCCGCGTCCATGCGGGGGGTCCACTCGGCGGCCCGCCGCCAGTTGGCCCGCAGCGCGTCGGTGTCGGGCCAGAAGCCGACGGCCAGGCCGGCGGCGTAGGCCGCGCCGAGGCAGGTCGTCTCGGCGACCATCGGGCGCACGACGGGCGCGTCCAGGACGTCCGAGAGGGTCTGCATCAGCAGGTTGTTGGAGGTCATGCCGCCGTCGACCTTCAGCGCGGACAGCTCGACGCCGGAGTCCTTGGTCATGGCGTCGGTGATCTCGCGGGTCTGCCACGCCGTGGCCTCCAGCACGGCGCGGGCGATGTGCGCCTTGGTGACGTACCGGGTCAGGCCGGCGATCACGCCGCGGGCGTCGGAGCGCCAGTACGGGGCGAACAGCCCGGAGAAGGCCGGCACGAAGTAGGCGCCGCCGTTGTCCTCGACGGACAGGGCCAGGGTCTCGATCTCGGCCGCGGTGCTGATGAGGCCCATCTGGTCGCGCATCCACTGGACGAGCGAGCCGGTGACGGCGATGGAGCCCTCCAGGGCGTAGACCGGCCTGTCGTCGCCGATCCGGTAGCCGACGGTGGTGAGCAGCCCGCTGTACGAGTTGATCACCTTGTCGCCGGTGTTCATCAGCATGAAGGTGCCGGTGCCGTACGTCGACTTGGCCTCGCCCTCCGCGAAGCAGGTCTGCCCGAACAGGGCCGCCTGCTGGTCGCCGAGCGCGGAGGCGACGGGGACGCCGTCCAGGACCCCGCCCTTGACGTGCCCGTACACCTCGGCGGAGGAGCGGATCTCCGGGAGGACCGCGGCGGGCACCTCCATGGAGTGCAGGATCCTGTCGTCCCACTCCATCGTGTGGAGGTTCATCAGCAGGGTGCGGGAGGCGTTGGTGACGTCGGTCACGTGCCGGCCGCCGTCGACGCCGCCGGTCAGGTTCCAGATGACCCAGGAGTCCATGGTGCCGAAGAGGATCTCGCCGCGCTCGGCGCGCTCGCGCAGGCCCTCGACGTGGTCGAGGAGCCAGCGGACCTTCGGGCCGGCGAAGTAGGAGGCCAGCGGGAGGCCGGTCTCGCGGCGGAAGCGGTCCTGGCCGACGTTCCGGCCGAGCTCCTTGCACAGCGCGTCGGTGCGGGTGTCCTGCCAGACGATCGCGTGGTGGACGGGCTCACCGGTGTTCCTGTCCCACAACAGCGTGGTCTCGCGCTGGTTGGTGATGCCGATGGCCTTGACGTCGGCGGCGGTGATGCCGGCCTTCTCGATGGCGCCGGCGACGACCTCCTGGACGTTGGTCCAGATCTCGGCGGCGTCGTGCTCGACCCAGCCGGGCTTCGGGAAGATCTGCCGGTGCTCCTTCTGGTCGACGGAGACGATGCGCCCGTCGCGGTCGAAGACGATGCAGCGGCTGGAGGTGGTGCCCTGGTCGATGGCGGCGATGAAGGGGCCGGTGCCGCGGGAGGCCGTGGCGGTCATGGGGTGTGCTCCTCGGAGTCGGTGGTCGGGTCGGGTCGGCTGGGCTCAGGCGAACGCGAGGGAGTAGACGCCCGCGGCCGCGGCGGCGCCGATCAGCGGGCCCACGACGGGGATCCAGGCGTAACCCCAGTCGGAACCGCCCTTGTTGGGCAGGGGCAGCAGGGCGTGCACGATGCGGGGGCCGAGGTCGCGCGCCGGGTTGATGGCGTAACCGGTCGGGCCGCCGAGCGACAGGCCGATGCCGACGACGACGAGGGCGACGATCAGGCCGCCGAGGGCGTTCAGGCCCTTGCCGCCCTCGTTGAGGCCCTGGGTGAGGACGGCCAGGACGAGCACGAGGGTGCCGAGGACCTCCGTGGCGAGGTTCTGCCAGACGTTGCGGATCTCGGGGCCGGTGGAGAAGACGCCGAGCACCGGGCCGGGGCCTTCGACGGCGGGCTTCGAGGCGGTCTCCGGGTCGGTCAGGTGGGCCTGGAACTGGCCGTAGTAGGCCACCCACACGAGCGCGGCGCCGATCATGGCGCCGAGGAGCTGGCCGGCGAAGTAGAAGGGGACGTCGCCCCACTCCCCGTCCTTGAGGGCGATGCCGACGGTCACCGCCGGGTTCAGGTGGGCGCCGGAGAGGGAACCGGTCATGTAGACGGCGGTCATGACCGCGAAGCCCCACCCGAGGGTGATGGCGAGCCAGCCGGTGTTCTGCGCCTTCGAGCGTTTGAGCACGTCGGCGGCGACGACGCCCCCGCCGAGGAGGATGAGCACGGCGGTACCGATGGTCTCGCCGATGAAGATGTCGGAGCTGGACACCCGCGACTCCTTTGTCCTTCGTCCAGGGGAAAGGCGAACCCCGGGTCCCTCCGGTGGTCCGTGCCCTCGGGGTGAGGGCGGTGCCGGCCTCCTGGCGTTGCCACACTCTAGCGTGTATTTCCGGTAGGTGTTCGACAATGCCGACCGATGGACGGCAGTTTTGTCCCCGGGTCAAGGGCACGTCAAGGCTTCGCGCCTCGGAAACCCGATCGTTACCGGGCCCGTGGCGTACGGCCGCCACGTCCGGCCGCCACGTCCGGGCGGCGCGGGCCGGTGGGGCGGGGTGGAGGGCGGGTGCCCCGGGAGGGCGGACGCGAGGCCGCGGAGGGGACCGGGGTGCCGGCGCGGCCGGGCGGCGGGCGGCCCGGGCGCGGGAGCGGCGGGGCGGAGGAGTGGGGGGGCGGGGATGGTGGAGCGCGGGGGCGCCGGGGTCAGAAGCGCCCGGCGCCCAGATCGCGCGAGACGGCGCGCGCGCACGCGCGCACGGCGGTGACCAGCTCCGGGCGCAGCTCGCCCCGGTCGCAGATCCGCTCGACGGCCCCGGTGATGGCCACGGCCCCCACCGGCATCCGCCGCCGGTCGTGGATGGGCGCCGCCACCGACGCGACGCCCTCCCAGGTCTCCTCCACGTCCGCGGCCCAGCCGCGCGCCCGCGTCAGGTCCAGCAGCTCCTCGAAGTCGTCCAGCGCCGTGACCGTGCGGGACGTGAACGCCTTGCGCTCCACCTCCACGGCCTCGCTGTGCGCCACCGGGTCGTACGCCGACAGCACCTTCCCCAGCGCCGTGGAGTGCAGCGGCTGCATCGCGCCCACCTCCAGCACCTGGCGGCTGTCGTCCGGCCGGAAGACGTGGTGGATGACCAGCACCCCGTGCTGGTGGAGGACGCCCAGGTGCACGCTCTCGCCGCTCGACCTGGCCAGGTCGTCCGTCCACACGAGCGCCCGCGCCCGCAGCTCGTGCACGTCCAGGTAGCTGTTGCCGAGCCGCAGCAGCTCCGCTCCGAGCTGGTACCGGCCGGACGCCGCGTCCTGTTCGACGAACCCCTCCGCCTGCAGCGTGCGCAGGATGCCGTGGGCCGTCCCCTTGGCCAGGCCGAGCGACGAGGCGATGTCGGAGAGACCCAGCCGGCGCTCTCCGCCCGCGAGCAACCGCAGCATCGCCGCCGCCCGCTCAAGCGACTGGATGTTCTTCGCCATCCCCGGCCTGCTCCTTCACTCCACGGTTCGACAATGCTGAACAGTATCGGTCGTTGCCGACCTCCGGCCACACGACGAGACGGTGTACGCGCCACCTGGCCGGTCTTCGACCCCGCCAAGCATGCCGTCCGTCACATGGGACGGCGTGTCCGCCCCGGTGGATGGCGGCTACGCTGACGACGTGCGCCTCCCCCCGGAGACGCAAAGCCGACAGCCGTCGCACCTCAGGGAGCATCTCCATGGCCTCGTTGCCGACCCCTTCCCCCACGTCCGCCGACAGTGGCGCCCGAGCAGCCGCGCTCCGTGACGCGTTCGCCACGCGAGTGGTCGTCGCCGACGGAGCCATGGGCACGATGCTCCAGGCTCAGGACCCCACCCTCGACGACTTCGAGAACCTCGAAGGCTGCAACGAGATCCTCAACCTCACCCGGCCCGACATCGTCCGCGCCGTCCACGACGCCTACTTCGCCGTCGGCGTCGACTGCGTCGAGACGAACACCTTCGGCGCCAACTTCGCCGCCCTCGCCGAGTACGACATCGCCCACCGGGTCCACGAGCTCTCGGAGGCGGGCGCCCGCATCGCCCGCGAGGTCGCCGACGAGCACACCGCCGCCAGCGGCCGGCAGCGCTGGGTCCTGGGCTCCATGGGCCCCGGCACCAAGCTGCCCACCCTCGGCCACGCCCCGTACACCACCCTCCGCGACGCCTACCAGAGCAACGCCGAGGGCCTGGTCGCCGGCGGCGCCGACGCCCTCCTCGTCGAGACCACCCAGGACCTCCTCCAGACCAAGGCCGCCGTCCTCGGCGCCCGCCGCGCCCTGGAGGCCCTCGGCGTCGACGTGCCGCTCATCGTCTCCGTCACCGTCGAGACCACCGGCACCATGCTCCTCGGCTCGGAGATCGGCGCCGCGCTCACCGCGCTCGAACCCCTCGGCATCGACATGATCGGTCTGAACTGCGCCACCGGCCCCGCCGAGATGAGCGAGCACCTGCGCTACCTCGCCCGCCACTCCCGCGTCCCCCTCTCCTGCATGCCCAACGCGGGCCTCCCCGTCCTCGGCAAGGACGGCGCCCACTACCCGCTCGGCGCCCCCGAGCTCGCCGACGCCCAGGAGACCTTCGTCCGCGAGTACGGGCTGTCGCTCGTCGGCGGCTGCTGCGGCACCACCCCCGAGCACCTGCGCCAGGTCGTCGAACGCGTACGCGGCCTCGCCCCCGCGCCCCGCGACCCGCGCCCCGAGCCGGGCGCCGCCTCCCTCTACCAGAGCGTGCCGTTCCGGCAGGACACCTCGTACCTCGCGATCGGCGAGAGGACCAACGCCAACGGCTCCAAGAAGTTCCGCGAGGCCATGCTCGAAGGTCGCTGGGACGACTGCGTCGAGATGGCCCGCGACCAGATCCGCGAGGGCGCCCACATGCTCGACCTGTGCGTCGACTACGTGGGCCGCGACGGCGTCGCGGACATGGAGGAGCTCGCCGGCCGCTTCGCCACCGCCTCCACCCTGCCCATCGTCCTCGACTCCACCGAGGTCGAGGTGTTGCGCGCCGGCCTGGAGAAGCTCGGCGGGCGCGCCGTCATCAACTCCGTCAACTACGAGGACGGCGACGGCCCCGAGTCCCGCTTCGCCAAGGTCACCGGCCTCGCCCGGGAGCACGGCGCCGCGCTCATCGCCCTCACCATCGACGAGGAGGGCCAGGCCCGCACCGCGGAGAAGAAGGTCGAGATCGCGGAGCGGTTGATCGCCGACCTCACCGGCAACTGGGGCATCCGCGAGGAGGACATCCTCGTCGACTGCCTCACCTTCACCATCTGCACCGGCCAGGAGGAGTCCCGCAAGGACGGCATCGCCACCATCGAGGCCATCCGCGAACTCAAGCGCCGCCACCCCGACGTGCAGACCACCCTCGGCCTGTCCAACATCTCCTTCGGCCTCAACCCGGCCGCCCGCATCCTGCTCAACTCCGTCTTCCTCGACGAGTGCGTCAAGGCCGGCCTCGACTCCGCGATCGTCCACGCCTCCAAGATCCTGCCGATCGCCCGCTTCGACGAGGAGCAGGTCACCACCGCCCTCGACCTGATCTACGACCGCCGCCGGGAGGGCTACGACCCCCTCCAGAGGCTCATGGAGCTGTTCGAGGGCGCCACCGCCAAGTCCCTCAAGGCCGGCAAGGCGGAGGAGCTCGCCGCCCTCCCGCTGGAGGAGCGCCTCAAGCGCCGCATCATCGACGGCGAGAAGAACGGGCTCGAAGCCGACCTCGACGAGGCCCTGCGCACCCGCAAGGCCCTCGACATCGTCAACGACACCCTCCTGGACGGCATGAAGGTCGTCGGCGACCTGTTCGGATCCGGCCAGATGCAGTTGCCGTTCGTCCTCCAGTCGGCCGAGGTCATGAAGACCGCCGTCGCCCACCTCGAACCGCACATGGAGAAGGCGGACACCGAGGGCAAGGGCACCATCGTCCTCGCCACCGTCCGCGGCGACGTCCACGACATCGGCAAGAACCTCGTCGACATCATCCTGTCCAACAACGGCTACACCGTCGTCAACCTCGGCATCAAGCAGCCCGTCTCCGCGATCCTCGAAGCCGCCGAGGAACACCGGGCCGACGTCATCGGCATGTCCGGACTCCTCGTCAAGTCGACCGTGATCATGAAGGAGAACCTGGAGGAGCTCAACCAGCGCGGCCTCGCCGCCAAGTACCCCGTCATCCTCGGCGGCGCCGCCCTCACCCGCGCCTACGTCGAGCAGGACCTCCACGAGATCTACCAGGGCGAGGTCCGCTACGCCCGCGACGCCTTCGAGGGCCTGCGCCTCATGGACGCCCTCATCGCCGTCAAGCGGGGCGTCCCCGGCGCCGCGCTCCCCGAACTGCGGCAGCGCCGCGTCCGCGCCACCGCCTCCGTCGAGGAGCCCGAGCCGGAGACCGGCGTCCGCTCCGACGTGGCCACCGACAACCCCGTGCCCGAGCCGCCGTTCTGGGGCACCCGCGTCATCAAGGGCGTCCAGCTCAAGGAGTACGCCGGCTGGCTCGACGAGGGCGCCCTGTTCAAGGGCCAGTGGGGCCTCAAGCAGAACCGGACCGGCGAGGGCCCCTCGTACGAGGAGCTCGTCGAGACCGAGGGCCGCCCCCGCCTGCGCGGCTGGCTCGACCAGCTCCAGACGCGCAACCTGCTCGAAGCGGCCGTCGTCTACGGCTACTTCCCCTGCGTGTCCAAGGGCGACGACCTCATCGTCCTCGACGAGGCCGGCAACGAGCGCACCCGTTTCACCTTCCCCCGCCAGCGCCGCGGCCGTCGCCTCTGCCTGGCCGACTTCTTCCGCCCCGAGGAGTCCGGCGAGACCGACGTCGTCGGCTTCCAGGTCGTCACCGTCGGCTCCCGCATCGGCGAGGCCACCGCCGAGCTGTTCGCCTCCGACGCCTACCGCGACTACCTGGAGCTGCACGGCCTGTCCGTCCAGCTCGCCGAGGCCCTCGCCGAGTACTGGCACGCCCGCGTCCGGGCCGAGCTCGGCTTCGCCGGCGAGGACCCCGCCGACGTCGAGGACATGTTCGCGCTCAAGTACCGCGGCGCGCGCTTCTCCCTCGGCTACGGCGCCTGCCCCGACCTGGAGGACCGCGCCAAGATCGCGGACCTGCTGCGGCCCGAACGGATCGGCGTCCACCTCTCCGAGGAGTTCCAGCTCCACCCCGAGCAGTCCACCGACGCCATCGTCATCCACCACCCGGAGGCGAAGTACTTCAACGCCCGCTGACCCCGCTGACCCCGCTGACCCCGGTGGCGCCCGGTGCGCCCGGCAGCGCCCGCCGGCCCGACCGGCGTGCCGCGTCCGCCGCGGGGCGCGCCGGTGCGGGGCGTCGTACACTGGTCGGTCCACAGCAGGCCGGTCGCGTATCCCCGCCGGGAGTCCCGGCAGGGGGCGCGACCGGCCTTCTCGTCCCCACGGAGGTGTGCCGATGACCAGTACGGTCCCCGCGTCCCTGACCCGAACGGCCGACGGGTCGGCCCTGCAGGCCGTGTTCCTCGACATGGACGGCACGCTCGTCGACACCGAGGGCTTCTGGTGGGACGTGGAGGCCGCGGTCTTCCGGGAGCTCGGCCACGAGCTGGACGAGTCCTGGCGCGACATCGTCGTCGGCGGGCCCATGGCCCGCAGCGCCGGCTACCTCATCGAGGCCACGGGCGCCGACATCACCCTCCCCGAGCTGACCACGCTCCTCAACGACCGGTTCGAGGAGCGCATCGACGACGGCGTCCCCCTCATGCCCGGCGCCGCCAGACTCCTGGCCGAGCTGTCCGAGCACGCCGTGCCCACGGCGCTGGTCTCCGCCTCCCACCGCCGGATCATCGACCGCGTCCTGTGCTCCCTGGGCGCCGACCACTTCACCCTCACGGTCGCCGGAGACGAGGTGCCCCGGACGAAGCCGCACCCCGACCCGTACCTCCTCGCCGCCCGCCGCGTCGGCGCCGACCCGGCCCGGTGCGCCGTGGTCGAGGACACGGCCACCGGGGTCGCCGCCGCCGAGGCGGCCGGTTGCCGGGTCGTCGCCGTCCCGTCCCTCGCCCCCATCGCGCCCGCCGACGGCCGGGTCGTCGTCGGCTCCCTCGAAGAAGTGGATCTCCGCTTTCTGCGCGCTTTGATCACGGGAATGGACTGAGCCGCGCACCCAGCGTGTCCCGGTGAATTGGGGAAAAACTCTCGGCGCCGGAGCATGCCTTTTCCGTGACGGCCCGGAAAGCCGCCTCACGTGACCTTGGTCACGCAGCGTGGCGCCGCCCAGGCGCCCGCAACCGCACACCCGTCCGGATCGGGGTGCTTCAGGCGTGCCCATGTGTCCGGATTCATCAGGCCGTGTACGAAACATTCCGGCGCGTTCGAGCCGTACGGTCACGGTCGAAGATCGATTTCTGATGACCCCTCAACTCCGCGCCGGTCCGGGATTAGTGGCGATGCCACTAATCTTTCCGGCGAGCACCCCGCCGCACTTTCCCCGTGCCGCCGCCGCCACAAAGCGGTGGTGAACACGGGACCGATCGTTCGTACCCGGCCCGATCGCCGCGCCCCACCGGGCGCCCGCGGCGGAGGCTCCGCACACGCACCACCCCGTGCCGGACCAGGAGTACGACCCCCATGAACCGCAAGACCTTGGCGCTGCCGGCGATCGCCGGACTGCTGGCCCCCCTCCTCGCCGCCTGCGGCACCGAGACGGGCGGGGCCGCCGGAGGCAGCGACATCGTCGTCGGGACCACCGACCGGTTCGCCGCCTCCCCGGACTCCCCGGCCCCCTTCGACCCGGCCTACGCGTACGACACCGGCGTCTGGAACGTGCTGCGCCAGACCGTCCAGACCCTGACGCGCATCCCGCGCGGCGGCGGCCGTCCCGTCCCCGACGCGGCCTCCCAGTGCCAGTTCACCGACAGCGCCAGCGAGAGCTACCGCTGCCTGCTCCGCGAGGACCTCGTCTTCTCCGACGGCAAGCCCGTCACCGCCCGCGACGTCACGTACTCCATCGAGCGCGTCCTGGCCATCAAGTCCGACAACGGCGCCGCCGGACTCCTCTCCAACATCGACACGGTCGAGGCCAAGGGCTACCGCGAGGTCGTCTTCCACCTGAAGACGCCCGACGCCACCTTCCCGTACAAGCTCGCCACGCCCGTCGCCGGCATCGTCAGCAGCGACAAGTACGGCGCCACCGAGCTCCGCGAGGGCTTCCAGGTCGACGGCTCCGGCCCGTACACGATGAAGCCCGAGGTCCGCGACGGACGCCTCGTCAGCGTCGCCTTCACCAGGAACCCCCACTACAAGGGCGACGTCAAGGTCCGCAACGACGGCGTCGAGCTGCGCTCCTTCGCCGACGCCGACGCCATGGGCGAGGCGCTGGAGGCCGGCGACATCGACATGATGACCCGCACCCTGGAGCCCGAGCAGATCAAGGAGCTCGACGCCCGCCCCCGGGAAGGCGTCAAGCTCACCGAGGTCCCCGGCCTGGAGATCCGCTACCTCGCCTTCAACACCGAGGCGCCCCCCGTCAAGGACAAGGCCGTGCGCCAGGCCGTGGCCGCCCTCGTCGACCGCGACCGCATCGCCCAGAACGTGTACGGCCCCACCGCGACGCCGCTGTACTCCCTCATCCCCTCGACGATCGTCGCCCACAGCAACTCGTTCTTCAACAAGTACGGCGAGCCCAGCCGCGACAAGGCCGCCGGCATCCTGCGCGACGCCGGTGTCCACACCCCGGTCGAGCTGACCCTGCACTACACGACCGACCACTACGGCGCCGCGACCGCCAAGGAGTTCGCCGCCCTGCGCGACCAGCTCAACGAGAGCGGCCTGTTCGACGTGACCGTCCAGGGCGTCGAGTGGTCCGCCTTCCGACCCGCCCAGAAGCGCGGCGACTACGCCGCCTACGGCCTCGGCTGGTTCCCCGACTTCCCGGACCCGGACAACTACGTCGCGCCGTTCCTCGACGCCGACAACTTCCTCAACACGCCCTACGCCAACGCCGAGGCCCGCGAGCGGCTCATCCCCGCCTCCCGCCGCGAGGCCGACCGCGCCGCCGCGGCCCCGTCCTTCAAGCGGCTCCAGGACATCGTCGCCGACGACGTCCCGGTCCTCCCGCTCTGGCAGGGCAAGCAGTACGTCGCCTCCCGCGACACCCTCACCGGCGTCGAATGGGCCCTCAACACCTCCTCGGACCTCCAGCTCTGGGAGCTCGGCCGAGGAAACGCCTGACCCCTGCTGTACCGAAGAGATCCAGAGGCAAGGTTCCAGTGAAGGCACACAACAAGTGGCTGACGGCCCCGCTCGCCGCGGGACTCGCGGCCGCCACGCTCAGCGGCTGCGGCACCGACAAGGACGCCGGTGCCGGTGACGGCGCCGGGACGATCGTCGTCGGCATGTCCGACGAGGTCCTGGCCACCGACCCCGCCACCGGGTACGACCCCGGCTCCTGGCTGCTGTTCAACAACGTCTTCCAGTCCCTGCTGAGCTTCCCCAAGGGCGCCACCACGCCCCAGCCGGAAGCCGCCGAGAGGTGCGAGTTCGACAAGGGCGCCAGCACCGTCTACCGCTGCACCCTCCGCGACGGCCTGAAGTTCAGCAACGGCAACCCGCTCACCGCCGAGGACGTCAAGTTCTCCTTCGAGCGCGCCCTGAAGATCGACGACGAGAACGGGCCCGGCCCGCTCCTCTCCACCATCGACAAGATCGAGGCCCCCGACGACAGGACCGTCGTCTTCACCCTCAAGGTGCCCGACGCCACCTTCCCCAGCAAGATCGCCTCCGGCGCCGGCTCCATCGTCGACCACCGCGAGTACCCGGCCGACGGCCTCCGCACCGACGGCAAGGCCGTCGGCTCCGGCCCGTACAAGCTGGAGTCCTTCAGCGACGAGAAGGCCGTCTTCTCCGTCAACCCGGAGTACCAGGGCGCCGCCAAGGTCAAGAACGACGGCATCACCCTGAAGTTCTACAACGGCGACCGCAAGGCCCTGGCCGAAGGTCTGACGAAGGGCGACGTCGACGTCGCCTACCGCGGCCTCGCCGCCGACGACATCCAGAAGCTCAACGGCTCCCCGACGGCCGGCCAGAAGGGCATCGAGGTCATCGAGGGCTCCAGCGCCGAGGTCCAGCACCTGGTCTTCAACATGAAGGACCCGGTCGCCGGCAAGCTCGGCGTCCGCAAGGCCATCGCCCACCTCGTCGACCGCCAGGCGCTCGTCCAGGACGTCTACCAGTCCACGGCGACCCCGCTGTACTCGATCGTCCCCGCCGGCATCCTCGGCCACAACACCGCCTTCTTCGACCGCTACGGCGACCGCCCGCAGCCCGACCTCGCGAAGAAGGCCCTCCAGGAGGAGGGCATCAAGGACAAGGTCGAGATCACCCTCTACTCCACGCCCAGCCGCTACGGCCCCGGCACGGACGAGCAGGTCGAGGCCATCGCCAAGCAGCTCAACGACAGCGGGCTGTTCCAGGCCGACGTGAAGTCCGTCGAGTACGACCAGTACGAGAAGGACATCAAGGCCGGCAAGTACGGCGTGTACATCAAGGGCTGGGTCCCCGACTACCCGGATCCGGACAACTTCACCCAGCCGTTCTTCGGCGAGGGCAACGTCCTCGGCAACCACTACGAGAACGACAGGATCACCGGCGAGATCATCCCGGACACCGCGGCGGCCGCCGACCGCAGCTCCGCCCAGGACGACTTCGACCGGCTCCAGGACCTCGTCGCCGAGGACGTCCCCCTCCTCCCGCTCTGGCAGGCCAAGCAGTACGCCGTCGCCCACAACACGATCACCGGTCTGGAGTGGACCCTCGACGCGTCCACCGTGTTCCGGTTCTGGGAGATCAAGAAGGGCTGACGCCCGCTCCGCCCGCACGGCGCCGGCGCCCCCGCGGACCCACCGCGCGGGGCGCCGTCCCCGTGCCGCCCCGCGCGGGGCGGCGGCCGGCTACTGCGCGCCCGGCCGCACCAGGCCGCTCTCGTACGCGTACACCGCCGCCTGCACCCGGTCCCGCAGGCCCAGCTTCGTCAGCACGTGGCCCACGTGCGTCTTCACCGTCGTCTCCGACACGAACAGGTCCGCCGCGATCTCCGCGTTCGACAGCCCCCGAGCCACCAGCTTCAGCACCTCCACCTCGCGCTCCGTCAAGGTGTTCAGCGCGTCCGGCACCGGCTCGTCCCCCGACGGCAGGTGCCCCGCGTACTTGTCCAGCAGCCGCCGCGTGATGCTCGGCGCCAGCATCGCCTCGCCGGCCGCCACCACCCGGATCGCCTGCACCAGCTCGTTCGCCGGGGCGTCCTTCAGCAGGAACCCGCTCGCCCCCGCCCGCAGCGCCTCCACCACGTACTCGTCCAGGTCGAACGTGGTCAGCACCAGCACCTTCGCCGGCCCGTCCCGCCCCGGCCCCGTGATCTGCCGCGTCGCCTCCACCCCGTCCATCCGGGGCATCCGGACGTCCATCAGCACCACGTCCGGCTGGAGCGCCCGCACCTGTTCGAGCGCCTGTAGGCCGTCCCCGGCCTCACCCACCACCGCGAGGTCCTGCTCCGCCTCCAGAATCATCCGGAAACCGGTACGCAGCAGCGGCTGGTCGTCGACCAGTAGGACGCGGATGGCCACGGGCACTCCTTAAGGGATCGCTGGACCCGGCCCATTCTGCCCCGACCCGGCCGGTCGCACCGGCAGCGGGTAGACCGGGGGAGTCCCCCCGAACTCGGGACAGAACGCCTGGTGGTCGCACCAGCCGCACAGCTTCGTCGGCCGCGGCCGCCAGTCGCCCGTCTCCGTCGCCTCCCGGATCGCCTCCCACAGCGCCAGCAGCTTCCGCTCCACCCGCCGCAGGTCCGCCATCACCGGGTCGTACGTCACCACGTCGCCGCTGCCCAGGTACACCAGCTGCAGCCGCCGCGGCAGCACCCCCTTCAGCCGCCACACGACCAGCGCGTAGAACGTCATCTGGAACAGCGCGGCGTCCCCGTACTCCGGACGCGGCGCCTTGCCCGTCTTGTAGTCGACGATCCGCACCTCGCCCGACGGCGCCACGTCGACCCGGTCGATCACGCCCCGCAGCCGCAGCCCCGACTCCAGCTCCGCCTCCACGAACAGCTCCCGCTCCGCCGGCTCCAGCCGCGTCGGGTCCTCCAGCGTGAACCACCGCTCGACCAGGTCCTCGGCCTCCCGCAGCCAGCGCGCCAGCCGCTGCCCGTCCGCGTCGTCCTCGAACAGCGACGCCAGCTCCGGACGCGCCTCCAGCAGCCGGTCCCACTGCCCGGGGACCATCGCCCGTGCCTTCGGAACCGTACGCTCCGCCGCCGGGTCGTCGAAGAGGCGCTCCAGCACCGCGTGCACCAGCGTGCCCCGCGTCGCCGCCGGGCTCGGCTTCTCCGGCAGCTTGTCGATCACCCGGAACCGGTACAGCAGCGGACACTGCATGAAGTCGCCGGCACGGGACGGCGAGAGCGACACGGGCGCCTGCGGACTCGAAGTCATGACTCAGACCCTACGACCCGCCACCGACAGCCGTCGGCATACCATCGACGGCAGACCACCGCACACCGCGTGATCGAGCGGGAGACGCCCCACCACCCCCACGCCGAAGGGAACCCGTGAACCAGGACGACGAGAGCGGCGAGGGCACGCGCCCGCGGTCCGAGCCCGCCGCAGACGCCCCCGGCCCCGACAGGAAGCGCCGCGCCGACGGGCCCGGCGGCGGCCTGCTCATGGGCCGGATCTTCGGCGTGCCCGTCTACGTCGCCCCCAGCTGGTTCCTCGTCGCCGCCCTCATCACCTGGGTCTTCGGCGGCCAGCTCGACCGCGTCCTGCCCGAGCTGGGCAGCGCCCGCTACCTGGTCTCGCTGTTCTTCGCCGTCGCCTTCTACGCCTCGGTCCTCGTCCACGAGCTCGCCCACACCGTCGCCGCGCTCCGCTTCGGGCTCCCGGTCCGCCGCATCCAGCTCCAGTTCTTCGGCGGCGTCTCCGAGATCGAGAAGGAGTCCGAGACCCCGGGCCGCGAATTCGTCCTCGCCTTCGTCGGCCCCTTCCTCTCCCTCCTGCTCGCCGGCGTCTTCTACGCCGGCCTGCACGCCGTCGAGCCCGGCACGGTCCCCGGCGTCCTCCTCGCCGGCCTGATGATCTCCAACCTGATCGTCGCCGCCTTCAACTTCCTGCCCGGCCTCCCCCTCGACGGCGGACGCATGCTCCGCGCCGTCGTCTGGAAGGTCACCGGCAACCCCATGAGCGGCACCGTCGCCGCCGCCTGGGTCGGCCGCGCCCTCGCCGTCGCCGTCCTCGTCGGCCTGCCCCTGCTCACCCAGACCGGCGCCCTCGGCGACACCGGCGACCTCAACGGCATGGACACGGTCATGGACGCGCTCCTCGCCGCCATCCTCGCCGCGATCATCTGGACCGGCGCCGGCAACAGCCTCCGCATGGCCCGCCTCCGCGAACGCCTCCCCGACCTGCGGGCCCGCGCCCTCACCCGCCGCGCCGTCCCCGTACCCCCCGACACCCCCCTCTCCGAGGCGCTCCGCCGCGCCAACGAGGCCGGCGCCCGCGCCCTCGTCGTCGTCGACGGCCAGGGCGAGCCGACCGCCCTCGTCCGCGAGGCCGCCATCGTCGGCGTCCCCCAGCACCGCCGCCCCTGGGTCGCCGTCAGCGGCCTCGCCCAGGACCTCACGGACGGCATGCGGGTCCCCGCCGACCTCGCCGGCGAAGCCCTCCTCGACAAGCTCCGCGAGACCCCCGCCACCGAGTACCTCGTCGTCGAGGACACCGGCGAGGTGTACGGCGTGCTGTCCACCGCCGACGTCGAGCGCGCCTTCGTCCAGGCCATGGCCCGCCCGGGCACCACTCCCCGCTGACCTCGGCCCCGGCACCGTGGTCGGGGCCCCCGCCACCGCCGGGTACCCTGGTCACATGTCCGAACCGACCGGTGCCGCCCGCCGTCGCGGGCCCTTCAAGGTCGGGGACCAGGTCCAGCTCACCGACCCCAAGGGACGCCACTACACGTTCACGCTCGAGGCCGGGAAGAACTTCCACACCCACAAGGGTTCCTTCCCGCACGACGAGCTGATCGGCGCCCCCGAGGGCAGTGTTGTCCGTACCACGGGAAACGTCGCCTACCTCGCGCTGCGCCCCCTGCTCCCCGACTACGTCCTGTCCATGCCCCGCGGGGCCGCAGTCGTCTACCCGAAGGACGCGGGCCAGATCCTCGCCTTCGCCGACATCTTCCCCGGCGCCCGCGTCGTGGAGGCCGGCGTCGGCTCGGGCTCGCTCAGCAGCTTCCTGCTCCGCGCCATCGGCGACAGCGGCATGCTCCACTCCTACGAGCGCCGCGAGGACTTCGCGGAGATCGCCAAGGCGAACGTGGAGCGCTACTTCGGCGGCCCCCACCCCGCCTGGCAGCTCACCGTCGGCGACCTCCAGGACAACCTCACCGACACCGACGTCGACCGCGTCATCCTGGACATGCTCGCCCCCTGGGAGTGCCTGGAGGCGGTCTCCAAGGCCCTCGTCCCCGGCGGCATCCTCTGCTGCTACGTCGCGACGACCACCCAGCTCGCCCGGACCGTCGAGTCCATCCGCGAGATCGGCTGCTACGCCGAGCCGCAGCCCTGGGAGTCGATGATCCGCAACTGGCACGTCGAGGGCCTGGCCGTCCGCCCGGACCACCGCATGATCGGTCACACGGGCTTCCTCGTGACCGCCCGGCGTCTCGCGGACGGCGTCGAGCCGCCCATGCGCCGCCGCCGCCCCGCCAAGGGCGCCTACGGCGAGGACTACGAAGGCCCCAACAAGGGCTGACCCCCACCCGCAACACGGCGGCGCCGCCGAGGAGTTCCCCCGCCGGACGGGAAACTCCCCGGCGGTGCCGCCGCGTTCACCCGAGCGGCGCACGACGCCCGTACCCGCCGACCGACATGGCGGCCACCCCCCCGGTTCCGGGCACCTGTGACGTGTGGCACGATGCTGGCCACTCCCGGCGGCGCCACCCACCGCCACCGCACGACCACAGGAGACAGCCCGCGTGCAGACCTCCGCCGTCCCGGACCTCGCGCACACCCACGCCCGCCCCGCGCACTGGCTCGCGACCGCCGCCGCCACGGCCTGCGTCATCGCCCTGGCCGGCCTCGTACAGCCCGGCCCGGCCCTCGCCACCGACCCCGCGGCGCCTGCCCGACCGGCCTCCGCCGCCGGCGCCCCCGCCCCCGACGCGGCCACCGCGACCTACCCGCTGACCTGCGCCGGAGCCCCCACGGTCGTGCCCAGGACGGCCACCGGCGACCTGGACGGCGACGGCCGGCCCGAGACCGTCGCCGCGGCCCACTGCCAGGCCGGTTCCGGCACCCCTCCCCACGGCCTGTACGTCCTCACCCGCGGGGCCGGAGGGACCGGGGCCGCCCGCGTCGTGGCGACCCTCGTCGACCCCGCGGACGCCCTCTCCGTCGGCGACCTCGCCGTGCGTGACGGCGTCGTCATGGCGACCCTGCTCGGCTACTCGTCCCCCGACGTCCCCCGTTGCTGCCCCGACGAGCGCGAGGCCGCCGAATGGCGGTGGTCCGGCGGCGCGTTCCTCCGCGCCACCGCCACCCACGGCTGACGGACGGCTACTCGGCGTCCGGGCCGTACACCTCGACCCTGTCCGAAACCCGCCGTACGTGAATGCAGTCGCCGGGGCACTCCTTGGCCGAGTCCACCACGTCCTGCAGCAGCGGCAGCGGCACCGGCGTGGTCGCGCCCGGCTCCTGGAGCAGTTCGTCGTCGGCGCTCTTGACGTAGGCCAGTCCGTCGATGTCGAGCTCGAACACCTCGGGCGCGTACTGGGCGCAGATCCCGTCCCCGGTACAGAGATCCTGGTCGATCCAGACCTCCAGAGCCTCTCCGGCGGCCGTGGTGGGGGCCTCGTGCTGCGCGGTCATATGCCCTGCCGTTTCCTGCCTCGGGTGAAGCGTCGAGAAGTAAGTCCGGCCCGCCCTGACGGGTGTTGGCCACTGACGACGATACAACCGGCCGCTTTCCGATGTTGATGGGTGGGTATTCCCTTGAGGTGGGGGAGAGCGCAAGGGTGAAGATCGGACACACCTCGAGAGTCTTTGTGATCTAGGGGTTTCAATCTCCACCCACGCAGGTAGGGTCTGGAAGCGTCCAGCTCCCCTTGGAGGAGGTGAGGACCGTGGCAGCCCACGACGACGACATCAACCGCGGCATCCGGCCGGGGCGGGGGTCTGATGACCCCGCCGGCCAGGTTGCCTATCTCGAGCAGGAAATCGCCGTCCTGCGACGCAAGCTCGCCGACTCTCCGCGACACACGAGGATTCTCGAAGAGCGGATCGTCGAGCTGCAGACCAACCTGGCCGGCGTGTCCGCGCAGAACGAGCGGCTCGCCAACACACTCCGTGAGGCCCGCGACCAGATCGTGGCCCTCAAGGAGGAGGTCGACCGCCTTGCCCAGCCACCGGCCGGCTTCGGCGTCTTCCTGCAGGCCAACGAGGACGGCACGTGCGACATCTTCACCGGTGGCCGCAAGCTCCGCGTGAACGTCAGCCCCAGCGTCGAGCTCGACCAGCTCCAGCGGGGCCAGGAAGTCATGCTCAACGAAGCGCTCAACGTGGTCGAGGCCATGGAGTTCGAGCGCGCCGGGGACATCGTCACCCTCAAGGAGATCCTCGAGGACGGCGAGCGCGCCCTGGTCATCGGCCACACCGACGAGGAACGAGTCGTACGGCTCGCCGAGCCCCTGCTGGACGTCACCATCCGGCCCGGCGACGCCCTCCTGCTCGATCCCCGATCCGGCTACGTCTACGAGGTCATCCCCAAGAGCGAGGTCGAGGAACTCGTCCTCGAAGAGGTCCCGGACGTCGACTACGACAAGATCGGCGGCCTGGGCAACCAGATCGAACTGATCCGCGACGCGGTCGAGCTCCCGTACCTCTACCCCGACCTCTTCAAGGAGCACGAGCTCCGGCCCCCGAAGGGCATCCTGCTGTACGGCCCGCCCGGCTGCGGCAAGACGCTCATCGCCAAGGCCGTCGCCAACTCCCTTGCGAAGAAGGTCGCCGAGGTCACCGGGCAGCCCGCCGGCAAGAGCTACTTCCTCAACATCAAGGGCCCGGAGCTCCTCAACAAGTACGTCGGCGAGACCGAGCGGCACATCCGCCTGGTCTTCCAGCGGGCCCGCGAGAAGGCGTCGGAGGGCACCCCCGTCATCGTCTTCTTCGACGAGATGGAGTCCCTCTTCCGCACCCGCGGCTCCGGCGTCAGCTCGGACGTGGAGAACACCATCGTCCCGCAGCTGCTCGCCGAGATCGACGGTGTCGAAGGACTCGAGAACGTCATCGTCATCGGCGCCTCCAACCGTGAGGACATGATCGACCCGGCGATCCTCCGCCCCGGCCGCCTCGATGTGAAGATCAAGATCGAGCGCCCGGACGCCGAGGCCGCCAAGGACATCTTCGCCAAGTACCTCACCCCGTCGCTGCCGCTCCACGCGGACGACCTCGCCGAGCACAACGGCTCCAAGGAGGCCGCGGCGCAGGCCATGATCCAGTCGGTCGTGGAGCAGATGTACGCGGAATCCGAGGAGAACCGGTTCCTGGAGGTCACGTACGCCAACGGCGACAAGGAAGTCCTGTACTTCAAGGACTTCAATTCCGGTGCGATGATCCAGAACATCGTCGACCGGGCGAAGAAGATGGCCATCAAGGCGTACCTCGACCAGAACCAGAAGGGCATCCGCGTCTCCCACCTCCTCCAGGCGTGCGTGGACGAGTTCAAGGAGAACGAGGACCTGCCCAACACCACCAACCCGGACGACTGGGCCCGCATCTCCGGAAAGAAGGGCGAGCGGATCGTCTTCATCCGCACCCTCGTCACCGGAAAGCAGGGCGCGGACACCGGGCGCTCCATCGACACGGTGGCGAATACCGGCCAGTACCTGTAGGAGCGCGCAGAACCGGCTGCGGATGTCCCCGGACCCCGGAAGGGGAGGACATCCGCAGCCGGCTGCGTTCCACGGGATACCGCCAGATACGGACCACACCGGAGCAATGACACAATTGATCTCCCCCCCAGCGCAAAGGCGCTCTAGGCTCATCCGTACCGCCGAATCGCGCAGTGCGGGGTCGGGCACCGCACACGCATCGGAGAACCGGTACTCGGGCGCCGTTCCCGCGCGGGGACGGCGCCGGGCAAGGAGGGCCGCATGACCGTACGGCGAGTAATGGGCATCGAGACGGAGTACGGGATCTCCGTCCCCGGTCACCCGAACGCCAATGCCATGCTCACCTCGTCCCAGATCGTCAACGCCTACGCGGCGGCGATGCACCGGGCGCGCCGCGCCCGCTGGGACTTCGAGGAGGAGAACCCGCTGCGGGACGCCCGCGGCTTCGACCTCGCCCGCGAGGCCGCCGACTCCAGCCAGCTCACCGACGAGGACATCGGCCTCGCCAACGTCATCCTGACCAACGGCGCCCGCCTCTACGTGGACCACGCCCACCCGGAGTACAGCGCCCCCGAGGTCACCAACCCCCGCGACGCCGTCCTGTGGGACAAGGCCGGCGAGCGGATCATGGCCGAGGCCGCCGAACGGGCCGCCCAGCTCCCCGGCGCCCAGCCCATCCACCTCTACAAGAACAACACCGACAACAAGGGCGCCTCTTACGGCACGCACGAGAACTACCTGATGAAGCGGGAGACCCCCTTCTCGGACATCGTGCGCCACCTCACGCCCTTCTTCGTCTCCCGCCAGGTCGTCACCGGCGCCGGCCGCGTCGGCATCGGCCAGGACGGCCAGGAGCACGGCTTCCAGATCAGCCAGCGCGCGGACTACTTCGAGGTCGAGGTCGGGCTGGAGACGACACTCAAACGGCCCATCATCAACACGCGCGACGAGCCGCACGCCGACGCCGAGAAGTACCGCCGCCTCCACGTGATCATCGGCGACGCGAACCTCTCGGAGATCTCCACCTACCTGAAGCTCGGCACGACCGCGCTCGTCCTGTCGATGATCGAGGACGGCTTCATCACCGTCGACCTCGCCCTCGACCAGCCCGTGCGCACGCTCCACCAGGTCTCGCACGACCCGACGCTCCAGCGGCTGATCACGCTCCGCAACGGCCGGACGCTGACCGCCGTACAACTCCAGATGGAGTACTGCGAGCTCGCGCGCAAGTACGTCGAGAACCGTTTCGGCTCCGACGCGGACGAGCAGACCGTGGACGTCCTCGCCCGCTGGGAGGACACGCTCGGCCGGCTGGAGAGCGACCCCATGAGCCTCGCCGGCGAACTGGACTGGGTGGCGAAGCTGGAGCTCATGGAGGGGTACCGGCGCCGCGACCGCCTCGGCTGGGACGCCGCGCGCCTCCACCTCGTGGACCTCCAGTACGCCGACGTGCGCCCCGAGAAGGGCCTGTACAACCGTCTGGCGGCCCGCGGGCGCATGCGGCGCCTCCTGGACGAGGCGGACGTGGAGCGGGCCGAGAGGCAGCCTCCGGAGGACACGAGGGCCTACTTCCGCGGCCGCTGCCTGGAGCAGTACGCGGACGACGTGGCGGCGGCGTCCTGGGACTCGGTGATCTTCGACCTCCCCGGCCGCGACTCCCTGCAGCGGGTGCCCACGCTGGAGCCGCTGCGGGGGACCCGGGAGCACGTGAAGGAGCTCCTGGACCGCTGCCGCACGGCCGAGGAGCTGGTCCGGGTCCTTTCGGGCGGCTGAGAAGCGCTTCAAGGGGCCACCGCAGGGAATCATGGAAGTGGCCCCGGACGTCGAGAAAGACAGGGCCGATGTCAGACCGGGCTTGTAGGGTCTGATCTTGAGACACCTGACCAAGCGGGCAATCCGAGCGGGGTGAGGGATATGGCGACCAAGGACACCGGCGGCGGCCAGCAGAAGGCCACGCGCTCCACCGAAGAGGTCGAGGACCAGGCGCCCGAGGCGCAGGCCTCGGAGGACCTCAAGGAGCGCCACGAGAAGCTGAGCGACGACGTGGACTCCGTCCTGGACGAGATCGACGACGTGCTGGAGGAGAACGCCGAGGACTTCGTGCGTTCCTTCGTGCAAAAGGGCGGCCAGTAAGGCCGTCTGACCTTCGAATCACAAGCGGGGGTCGGTGAGAGAGACGGGGGGCGAGGCGCCGCGCGCGGTGCGGCGAGGACGGGCCGCGCGCGGCGTCCGCCTGCGGAGGGCCGGGCGCCCCGGATCCGGACGGAAGGCGTCCCCCGGGGGGCCGTACGGCGCCACCGGGGGCCGCGCCCGCCGGGGAGCGGGGCGGGTCCGCGCGGCCGGTCCGGCCGCGTCCCCGCAGCATGTGGATCACCGCCGCGGTGCGGGTAAGGTCCGTGGCGTACTGTGCTTCAACTGCAATTCGGTCATCGGCAAGCTGACAGATGGCCCCAGCGTCATCAGGCGGGCCGCCGCACACGTGGAGGGGAACTCGTGGAAGCCAACACCCGTAGCACCGGGCGTCTACCAGCTGCCTTCCTGACGCCCGGATCCTCGTCCTTCATGGACTTCCTGGCCGAGCACTCGCCGGAACTGCTGCCCGGGCGCCGGACGCTGCCCGCCGTGCAGGGCGCGATCGAGGTCCCGCACGGTACGACGATCGTCGCCGCCACGTTCCCCGGGGGCGTGGTCCTCGCCGGCGACCGGCGCGCCACCATGGGCAACATGATCGCGCAGCGCGACATCGAGAAGGTCTTCCCGACCGACGAGTACTCGGCCGTGGGCATCGCCGGTACGGCGGGCCTCGCCGTGGAGATGGTCAAGCTGTTCCAGCTGGAGCTGGAGCACTTCGAGAAGGTCGAGGGCACCCAGCTCTCCCTGGAGGGCAAGGCGAACCGGCTCTCCACGATGATCCGCGGCAATCTGGGCATGGCCATGCAGGGCCTGGCCGTGATCCCGCTGTTCGCCGGCTGGGACGTGGACCGCGAGAAGGGTCGGATCTTCTCGTACGACGTCACGGGCGGCCGCTCCGAGGAGCAGGGGTACGCGGCGACGGGTTCGGGCTCGCTGTTCGCGCGCGGGTCGATGAAGAAGCTCTACCGCGAGGACCTCACCGAGCAGCAGGCCCTGACGCTGGTGGTGCAGGCGCTGTACGACGCGGCGGACGACGACTCGGCGACGGGCGGGCCGGACGTGGCGCGCCGGATCTACCCGATCGTCACGGTGATCACGGAGGACGGTTTCCGCCGGCTGACGGAGGCGGAGGCGTCGGACGTGTCGCGTGCCGTGCTGGAGCGCCGGATGGACCAGCCGGACGGCCCGCGCGCCGAGCTGCTCTGATGTTCTCGCCACTGACAGAAAGGGACGGATAGCCGGTGTCGACGCCGTTCTATGTCTCACCCCAGCAGGCCATGGCCGACCGGGCGGAATACGCCCGCAAGGGCATCGCGCGGGGCCGGAGCCTTGTTGTGATGCAGTACGCCGACGGCATCGTCTTCGTCGGCGAGAACCCGTCCCGCGCGCTGCACAAGTTCAGCGAGATCTACGACCGGATCGGTTTCGCCGCGGCCGGCAAGTACAACGAGTACGAGAACCTGCGGATCGGCGGTGTGCGCTACGCGGACCTGCGGGGTTACACCTACGACCGCGACGACGTGACGGCGCGCGGGCTGGCGAACGTGTACGCGCAGACGCTCGGCACGATCTTCTCCAGCGCGGGGGAGAAGCCGTACGAGGTGGAGCTGGTCGTCGCCGAGGTGGGGACGTCGCCGGAGGGCGACCAGATCTACCGGCTGCCGCACGACGGCTCGATCGTGGACGAGCACGGTTCGGTGGCCGTCGGCGGCAACGCCGAGCAGATCGGCAGCTTCCTGGACCAGCGGCACCGCGACGGGATGTCGCTGGCGGAGGCGCTGAAGCTGGCGGTGCAGGCCCTGTCGCGGGACACGAGCGGCAGCGAGCGGGAGATCCCCGCGGAGCGCCTGGAGGTGGCCGTGCTGGACCGCACGCGTCCGCAGTCGCGCAAGTTCAAGCGGATCGTGGGCCGGCAGCTGGCGCGACTGCTGGCGGCGCAGGAGCCGGCGACGGCTCCGACGGACGCCGCGGGCGACGAGGCCGAGGACCCGGAGGGCTCCGAGGAGTAACCGCCGCGTCCGGTGGCTTGCGAGCCCCGGTCCGCCTCACGGGGCGGGCCGGGGCTTTCGCGTGTCAGGAGCGCGGCGGCGGGGCGGTGGAGGCCCGGACGCGCAGGGCGACGGGCAGGTCGCCGCGGGGCGGCGTGCGGCCGTCGAGGACGGCGAGGAGGGCCTCCATGCCGCGTTCCCCGACCCGTTCGGCGGGGAGGCCGACGGTGGTGAGCTCGGGTTCGACGGCGGTGGCGAGGGCGAGGTCGTCGAAGCCGGTGACGGACACGTCCTCGGGGACGCGCAGGCCGAGGCGGCGCGCGGCCTTGCAGGCGCCGGCGGCGATGAGGTCGTCGTCGCAGACGAGGGCGGTGGGGCGGGGCCCGGGCGCGGCCAGGGCGCGGGTGGCGGCTTCGCGGGCACCGGCCACGTCGAGGGGGGCGGGGACCGTGCGCACGGTGGTGCCGGGGCGGTCGCCGAGGGCGGCGGCGAGCGCCGTGGCGCGGACGTCGAAGGTCCAGGACGGCACGGCGGACGCGAGGTGGACGAAGCGGCGGTGCCCGAGGGCGAGGAGATGATCCGTCACCTGGCGCATGCCGTCGGCGATGTCGAGGTTGACCCGGGCGGCACAGTCCTGGTCGGCCGGGTCGCTGTCGAGCATGACGAGCGGCAGGTCGGTGCCGCGGAAGGCGTCCAGGGCGTCGGTGGCCATGGAGGAGGCGATGACGCCGTCGAGGGCGGCGCGGGCGGAGGCGAAGGGGTCCTTGGCGGGGCCGGTGCCCTGGGGGGAGGGGTAGAGGACCACGCCGAAGTCGTGGCGGGCGGCGACGGCGGAGGCACCGGCGTAGACGCGCGCGAAGAACTCGTTGGTGAGGGCGGGGACGACCAGGAGCGCGGTGCGGGTGCGGCCGAGGCGGAGGCTGCGGGCGGCGAGGTTGGGGCGGTAGCCGAGCCGGCGGGCCGTGTCGCGGACGAGCCCGGCGGTGCGCTCGGAGACGCGGCCGCGCCACTTGTCGCCGAGGACGAGGGAGACGGTGGCCTGCGAGACGCCGGCGGCGCTGGCGACGTCGCGGCTGGTGGGGCGGGGCCCGCCGAGTGGTTCCGGGGCCTTCACGCGCGTCCGCCTCCGTGGGTTCGTCCGGGGCCGCCGCACGGTGCGGGGCGGCCGGTCAGGGGTGCGCGGGTGGACCCGCGGCTGCCGACATGGTACGTATGACGCAGGACGTTATACGTAAAACCCCGGCGGAGCGCCGGGAGGAGGAGCAGGCGATGGCTGCGTCGGGCGGCGGGTACGCCGACATACTCAGGGCTCCGCACGCGCTGCGGCTGCTGGTCGGCACGCTGGTCGGCCGGCTTCCCAACGGCACGGCGCACATCGCGATCGCGCTGTTCACCCGGGCGGAGGGCGGCGGCTACAGCCTCGCGGGCGGGCTCGCCGCCGCGTACGGGCTGGCGACGGCGGCGGGGCAGCCGCTGCTGGGGCGGGCCGTCGACCTGCGCGGGCAGCCCCGCGTGCAGCTCCCGGCGGCCCTCCTCTCGGCGCTGGGCATGGTGTGGCTGGCGGCGGCCGGGATCGGGTCGCTGCCGGTGGCGTTCGCGGCGGTGGTCGTGGCCGGCTTCTTCACGCCGCCCCTGGAGGGCGGCCTGCGGGCGCTGTGGCCGAGCGTCCTGGGCCGCGAGGACCGGGTGCACCGCGCGTACGCCCTGGACGCCGTGGCGCAGGAGGTCATGTTCACGGTCGGCCCGCTGCTGGTGACCGTACTGGTGTGGCTGTGGTCGCCGGCGGCCGCGCTGCTGGTGGTCAACGCCGTGGGCGTCCTGGGCGCCCTGTCGGTGGTCGCGTCGGCCCCTTCGCGCGCGTGGCGTTCGGAGCCGCGCGAGGCGCACTGGCTGGGCGCGCTGCGGTCGCGCGGGCTGCTCGCGCTGCTGGGGGCGTTCTTCTTCGTGGGCCTGGCGCTGGGCTCGATCACGGTTGCGGCGCTGGCGTACGCGGACCTCCACGGGGGCGACGCGGTGTACGGGGCGCTGATGGCGGCGCTGGGGCTGGGCGCGCTGGCCGGCGGGCTGGTGTACGGAGCGCGGCCGTGGGCGGGGGAGCCCGAGGCGCGGCTGCGGGTGCTGGTGGGGCTGCTGGCCCTGGGCTACCTGCCGCTGGCGCTGGCGCCCGGCGTGGTGGCGATGACGGCGCTGGCGGCCGTGTCGGGCGTCTTCCTGGCGCCGGCCCTCGCCTGCGCGTTCGTCGTCGTGGACCGGCACGCGCTGCGCGGCACGGTGACGGAGGCGTTCTCCTGGCTGGTGACGACGTTCGGGGTCGGCACGGCGGCGGGGACGGCCGTGGCGGGCCCGGCGGTCGAGCTGGCGGGCGTGCCGTGGAGCTTCGGCGCGGCCGGGGCCGGGGGAGCGGCGGCCCTGCTGGTGCTGCTGGCGACCCGGCGGGCCCTGGCCCTCCCGGCGGCCACGGCGGGGCCGGAAGCGGGAGAAGCGGTAGGTGTATCGGAAAATGATCGAAACGGTACCGTCGAACCCGGTTTCAGCGGGGGCCGTCAGGCGTAATGTTCTGTCATGGACCGCCGCATTTTCGGGCTGGAGAACGAGTACGGCGTCACGTGCACGTTCAGGGGACAGCGCCGACTGTCTCCTGACGAAGTGGCGCGCTACCTCTTCCGCCGTGTCGTGTCATGGGGCCGCAGCAGCAACGTCTTTCTGCGGAACGGCGCCCGCCTCTACCTCGACGTGGGTTCGCATCCGGAATACGCGACGCCGGAATGCGACAACGTGACCGAGCTGGTCACGCACGACAAGGCGGGCGAGCGCATTCTCGAAGGTCTGCTCGTGGACGCCGAACGCCGCCTGCACGAGGAGGGAATCGCGGGCGACGTCTACCTGTTCAAGAACAACACCGACTCGGCGGGAAACTCCTACGGCTGCCACGAGAACTACCTCGTGGCGCGGCACGGGGAGTTCTCGCGCCTCGCGGACATCCTCATCCCGTTCCTCGTCACCCGCCAGCTCCTGTGCGGCGCGGGCAAGGTGCTGCAGACCCCGCGCGGCGCCGTGTACTGCGTGAGCCAGCGCGCGGAGCACATCTGGGAGGGCGTCAGCTCGGCGACGACCCGCTCCCGGCCGATCATCAACACGCGGGACGAGCCGCACGCCGACGCCGAGCGGTACCGGCGGCTGCACGTCATCGTCGGCGACTCGAACATGTCGGAGACGACGATGCTGCTGAAGGTCGGCGCGACCGACCTGGTGCTGCGGATGATCGAGGCCGGGACGGTCATGCGGGACCTCACCCTGGAGAACCCGATCCGGGCGATCCGCGAGGTCAGCCACGACATCACCGGCCGGCGCAAGGTCCGCCTGGCCAGCGGCCGCGAGGCGTCCGCGCTGGAGGTGCAGCGCGAGTACTACGAGAAGGCCGCCGACTTCGTCGACCGGCGGGGCATCCGCACGGGCACGGTGGCGCAGGTCCTGGAGCTGTGGGGCCGCACGCTGGAGGCGATCGAGACGGAGGACCTGGACCGGATCGGCACCGAGATCGACTGGGTCATGAAGTACAAGCTGCTGGAGCGGTACCGGGCCAAGCACAACATGACCATGTCGCACCCGAGGATCGCGCAGATAGACCTCGCGTACCACGACATCCACCGCCGGCGGGGCCTGTACTACCTGCTGGAGAAGAAGGGGCAGGCGGCCCGCGTCTGCAACGACCTGAAGATCTTCGAGGGGAAGTCGGTCCCGCCGCAGACCACCCGGGCGCGGCTGCGGGGCGACTTCATCCGGCGCGCGCAGGAGCAGCGCCGGGACTTCACGGTGGACTGGGTGCACCTGAAGCTGAACGACCAGGCGCAGCGCACGGTGCTGTGCAAGGACCCGTTCCGGTCGGTCGACGACCGGGTGGAGAAGCTCATCGCCGGGATGTGAGCGCGCCCCGGCGCCACGGGCCCCGCACCGGCCGTCCGGTGCGGGGCCCGACGCGTGGGGCCCCGCACCCCGGCGGGGGGAACGCCGAAGGGCGGCGCGTACGTTCCTCGTGCGGCACCTCCCGCACGCCGTAGAGTGGCGCGCACCCAACCGCAAGATCGACCCCCGACCAGATACGAGGCTTCCCGTGCGTCGTCGCTCCCTCCTCCTCGCCGTGCCCGCCGGCCTGCTCACCCTGTCGGCCTGCGGCGACGACAAGTCAGACCAGGACAAGGACCAGGTCGCCGAGAGCCCGTCGGCGTCGGCGTCGGAGTCGGGCGCGTCCGCGAAGATCGTGGACGGACCGCTGCCCGCCATCACGGACGGCGCCGCGTTCGGCGAGAAGCCGACCATCGCCAAGGGCTCCGGCAAGCCGTCCGCCGACCTGGCCGTGAAGACGGTCATCGCCGGTTCCGGCACGCCGGTCGCCGAGGGCGACTACGTCAGGGCGCACTACCTGGGCCAGATCTGGGACACCGCGAAGGTCTTCGACAACTCGTACGACCGCAAGCAGCCCCTCGTCATCCAGCTCCAGCAGGGCGCGGTCATCGACGGCTGGCGCCTCGGCCTGACCGGCAAGAAGACGAAGAGCCGCGTCGAGATGGCCGTCCCGCCGGCCCTGGGCTACGGCTCCGAGGGCCGCGGCGACATCAAGGGCACGGACACGATGGTCTTCGTCATCGACATCGAGGAGACCTTCAACGGCAAGTCCTCCGCCAAGGGCAAGGAGGTCCCGCAGGACGACGCGGCCCTGCCCGAGGTCGGGACGAACACGGACGGCAAGGCACCCGCGATCACCGTCCCGAAGGCCGCCGCGCCGAAGAAGCTCGTCGCGAAGTACGTCCTGGAGGGCGACGGCGAGGAGGTGCAGCCCACCGACAAGCTGCTGCTCCAGTACAAGGGCGTGCTGTGGAACGGCGGCAAGGAGTTCGACTCCAGCTACTCCCGCCAGCAGCTCGCCGCCTTCCCGCTCCAGCAGCTCATCAAGGGCTGGCAGGAGGGCCTCGCCGGCAAGAAGGTCGGCAGCCGCGTCATGCTGGTCGTGCCCCCGGACAAGGGCTACGGCGACCAGGCGTCCGGTGAGATCCCGGCCAACTCCACCCTGGTCTTCACGCTCGACATCCTGGCGAAGATGTAAGACTGTGCGGGTTGTGCACAAACGATCAACAGGAGCACTGACGTGAGCATCGACAAGCCCGAGGTCGACTTCCCGGGCGGCGAGCCGCCGGCGGATCTCGAGGTCAAGGACATCTGGGTCGGCGAAGGCGCCGAGGCCAAGGCCGGCGACATGGTGAAGGTCCACTACGTCGGTGTGTCCTTCTCCTCCGGCGAGGAGTTCGACGCCTCCTGGAACCGCGGCACGCCGCTGCAGTTCCAGCTCGGCGTCGGCCAGGTCATCCCCGGCTGGGACCAGGGCGTCCAGGGCATGAGGGTCGGCGGTCGCCGCCAGCTGATCATCCCGCCGCACCTGGCCTACGGGGACCGCGGCGCCGGCGGCAAGATCAAGCCGGGCGAGACGCTGATCTTCGTCTGCGACCTCGTCGCGGTCTGATCCAGCCGTCCGCCGCGCCCCGCGCGGCGGAACCGGGCCGAGGGCCCGCACCCACCGGGCGCGGGCCCTCACCCGTCCCGCCCCGCGCCGGGTGCGCGGGACCCGAACGGGCGGCGACTTTGGCCACACGCGCCCGGAGCGGTACGGTCATCGGGCGATAGGGACTCCATACGAAGAGGTGCTGGGCGTCGATGGCCATTGCCAAGGCCGAGCGGCTGATGAATCTCGCGCTGTGCCTGCTGGGCACGCGGCGGCCGCTCAGCAAGCGCGAGCTGCGCGGCTCCATCGAGGCGTACGTCGAGGCGTTCGGCCCCGGTGACGGCGGCCCCTCCCCGGCCGACGACTCCTTCAACCGCATGTTCGAGCGCGACAAGGACGACCTGCGCGAGCTCGGGCTGGTCATCGAGACCGTCGAGAACCTGGACGGCGAGACCGGCTACCTCGCCCGCCGCGACTCCAACCGCCTCCCGCCCATCCAACTGGACGCCGAGGAGGCCGCCGCCCTCGGCCTCGCCGCCAAGGTCTGGCAGCAGGCCCGCCTCGCCGGAGCCGCCAGCGGCGCCCTGCAGAAGCTGCGCGCCGCCGGCATGCCCGAGGCGGAGGACCCGTACGACGACCGGCCCGGCGCCCTCGAACCGCGCATCCCGGTCCGCGAGGCCGCCTTCGAACCGCTGATGCTCGCCTGCCGCGACCGCCGGCCCGTCGTCTTCGAGTACCGCAAGTCCAACGCCGCCCGCGCCGAGACCCGGCACGTCGAGCCGTGGACCCTGGAGTGCTGGCGCGGCCACTGGTACCTCGCCGGCTGGGACCGGGACCGCGGCGCCGAGCGCGTCTTCCGGCTCTCCCGCATTACCGGCAAGGTCCGCTCCCGCGCCGGCGCCTTCACCGCGCCCGTCCCGGACGTGTCCACCGTCCGCGAGGCCGTGGAGCGCTGGGCCGGCGAGAGCGCCACCCGCACGGCGCTGATCCGGCTGCGCGCCGACTGCGGCTACCCGCTGCGCGCCCGCGCGCTGAGCGTGCGGGAGTGCGGCGACGGCTGGGACGAGCTGGAGATCCCGTACGGGCACGGCCTGGACGCCTGGCTCGTCGAGTTCGGCCCCGACGTCGTCGTGCAGGGGCCCGCGGACCTGCGCGCCGACGTGGTGGACCGGCTGCGCGCCGTCGCCAAGGGCAGCTGACCGGCAGAGGCTGAAGGAAGCCGAAGGAAGCCGAAGGAAACGGACGGACGAGCGAGCGATGGCCCCCAACGCGATCGACCAGACCAGGCGGATGCTCTCCCTGGTGACCTACCTGCGGGAACGCCCCGGCGCCCACGTCGGGGACGTGGCCCGCGCCTTCGGCATCACCGAGGCCGAGCTGATCGCCGACCTCGACGTCCTGCCCATGTGCGGCACCAGCTTCCGCGGCGGCGACCTGCTCGACATCGACACCGACGGCGAGCAGATCTGGTGGCACAACCCCGACGACGTGGCCGAACCGCTGCGCATCGCCGCGGACGAGGCCACCGCCCTGCTCGTCGCCGCCCGCGCCGTCGCCACCCTCCCCGGACTGCGGGAGAGCGACCGCGATGCCCTGCTGCGGGCCACCGCCAAACTGGAGGCCGCCGCCGGGGAGGCGGCCGGCGCCAGCTCCCGGCTGTCGGTCACCTTCGAGTCCGAGGGCGGCGTCTTCGCCGAGGTCGACCGGGCCATCTCCGAGCGGCGCCGGCTCTGGCTGCGCTACTACTCCCCGGCGCGCGACGAGCTGACGGAGCGTGAGGTCGACCCGATCCGGCTGTTCGCCGTCGGCCACACGTACATGGAGGCGTGGTGCCGGCTCTCCGAGGCCCGGCGGACCTTCCGCCTCGACCGGGTGGCGGAGATCCGGATCCTCGACGAGCCGTCCGCGCCCCCGGAGATCGAGCTGCGCGACCTGTCCGAGGGGCTCGTCCAGCCCTCCGCCGACGACCCCGAGGTCGTCGTCGAGGTCGGTCCCGGCGGTCGCTGGGTCGCCGAGTACTACCCGCACGACAGCGCCGAGGAACTGCCCGACGGCGGGCTGCGCATCACCCTGCGCACCCCCGACCCGGCCTCGCTGCGGCGGCTCGCCCTGCGCCTCGGGCGCGACGGGCGCATCACCGCCCCGGAGGCGCTCGCCGAGAGCGCGCGCCGCGCGGCGCGGGAGGCGCTCGCCGCCTACGGCGTCCAGGACTGACGCCGCGTCCAGGAGTGACGCCGCGTCCGGGACCGGGACCACGCGCCGGGACCGCGCCGCACCGGAAGAGGAGAGGAAAGCCATGGGGGACAGGGGAGACACGCCTTCGCCGCCCGGCGTCCCGCAGGCGCGCCGCCCGGTCCTCTTCAAGGCGGCCTGCCCCGAGTGCCGAGCCCGGTTCGAACTGCCCCCGAACTCCCTGCGGCTGGCCATCGGCGCCAGCCGGCGCACCACCTTCTACTCCTTCACCTGCCCCGAGTGCGGCTCCGCGGTCCGCAAGCCCGCCGGGGAGCGGATCGTCGAACTCCTCACCGGCGGCGGGGTGCGGACGCTGCGGCTCCACTCCACCGTCTGACAGGTCTAGGCTCTGTCCATGTTCTGGCCCATGCTCGCCGTCGCCCTGGGGTTCCTCGGGATCGCCGTCCTCGGCGCCCTCGGTGTCCGGGTGTTCATCGAGGCCCAGCGCCTCGGCCGTCAAGTGACGCGCACCACACAGCGGATCAACAGTGCCGCGGAGGAACTGGAGAGGGCCGCCGTCGGCCTCGCGCGGAGCGGCGACGCCCTGCCGCACCGCCGGCCCCCGGCCGACGCGCCCCGCACACCACCCCGGTAACCCCTCGCACCAGGGGTACGCCGGGGGATTGCCCCGTGTTTACCCGTGAGGGTTACGATGAATGCCCGCGCGGGCGGCCCGCAGGGTCATGCGTCCGCACCGCTCCGGTTCAGGACCTCGGTTCAGAAGGTAGGGAAACATGGGTCAGGTCGGTATCTGGCATCTGGCCATCGTCGTGGGGATCTTCGTGCTGCTGTTCGGCGCGAAGAAGCTGCCGGAGGTCGCCCGTTCGCTGGGCAAGTCCGCCCGCATCCTCAAGAGCGAGGCCGCCGCCATGAAGAACGACGGCGCCGCCAAGGACGACGCGTCCCAGGCCGGCACCGCCGAGCAGACCGCCGCGCCCAGGACCATCCAGGCCGCTCCCGGTGACGTCGCGTCCGCCCGCCCTGTGGAGGAGCCCAAGCGGACCGCCCAGGGCTGACGCTCCGGGCGCGCGGTTCACGGTTCACCACAGGCACACGGGTGGCCGCCCGGACGGCCGGCCACCCTCCGAGATAAGGACGTGGGTTGCTCAAGTCTGCCCGCAAGAAGCCCAAGGACCCCGAGGGGCGGATGCCCCTCGTCGATCATCTGCGCGAGCTCCGCAACCGGCTGGTCAAGTCCCTGCTGGCCTTCATCCCGCTGATGATCGTGGCGCTGTTCTTCTCCAAGGACATCGCCGAGTTCCTGAGCTCCCCCGTGCCCCGGTGCGCGAGCGAGCTGGATCCGGCCGCGCGGGCCGGCAAGTGCGCCGTGCTCTCGCAGATCGGCATCACGTCCCCGTTCACCACGTACGTCAAGGTCGGCATCATGGCCGGCCTCGTGGCGTCCGCCCCGGTCTGGCTGTACCAGTTGTGGGCGTTCATCGCGCCGGGCCTGCACAAGAACGAGAAGAAGTACGCGATCTCCACGGTCGCGATCGGCACGCCGCTGTTCCTCGCCGGCGGCTACCTCGCGTACTGGGTCCTCCCGCACGCGGTGCCGCTGCTGCTCAGCTTCAGCGTCGACGGCTCGGTGAACTACATCACCGTCGACGACATGATCGGCATGACCATCAAGCTGGTCCTCGCCTTCGGCCTCGCCTTCCAACTGCCCCTGCTGCTCATCCTGCTCAACATGGGCGGCGTGGTCAGCGGTGCGCGGATGCTCGGCTGGTGGCGCGGCATGGTCATGGGCATCGCGATCTTCGCGGCGATCGTCACGCCCACCGACCCGCTGTCCATGATCGTGCTCCAGGTGCCGCTCACGGCGCTGTACTTCGCGGCCGTCGGCTTCGCCCTGCTCAACGACCGCCGCCGGCGCCGGCAGCAGGGACCCGAACTGGACGACGACGAGGCGTCCAGCCTCGACCTCACGCCCGAGCCGATCGCCCCCGTCGAACCCGTCGCCGCGCCCGCCCTGCCCGAGCAGGCCGGCGGGGACGTCGAGGCCACCCCGGCCCGGCGCGTCAACGGCTACGACGACGTCACCTGAGCCCCCGCACCCGAACGGCGAACGGCCGACCGCGCACGCGCAGCGCGGTCGGCCGTTCACCGTACGCAGCCGTGGAACACGCCGTCCGCGCAGCCGTGGAACACGCCGTTCGCGACCCGTCGATGAACGCCTGAACAAGGTCGAACAAACGCCGAGCTGACTGTCGGCGGCGGCGGGTAGGCTCGATAACAAGATGACAGACGACCTCACACCAGCGGAAGCGTACGCGGCGGCCCGGCGCCGGGCCGCCGAGGAGGCCACCGCGCTCCACGCCTTCCGTTCCCTCTACGACTTCGAGCTGGACCCGTTCCAGATCGAGGCCTGCCGCGCCCTGGAGACGGGCAAGGGCGTGCTCGTCGCCGCGCCGACCGGCTCGGGCAAGACCATCGTCGGCGAGTTCGCCGTCCACCTCGCCCTCGAACAGGGCCGCAAGTGCTTCTACACGACGCCGATCAAGGCGCTGTCGAACCAGAAGTACACCGACCTCGTCAAGCGCTACGGCCCCGGCAAGGTCGGCCTGCTCACCGGTGACAACAGCGTCAACTCCGACGCCCCCGTGGTCGTCATGACCACCGAAGTGCTCCGCAACATGCTCTACGCGGGCTCCCAGTCCCTGCGCGGCCTCGGCTACGTGGTCATGGACGAGGTGCACTACCTCTCCGACCGCTTCCGCGGCGCCGTCTGGGAAGAGGTGATCATCCACCTCCCCGAGTCCGTGACCCTCGTCTCGCTCTCCGCGACCGTCTCCAACGCCGAGGAGTTCGGCGACTGGCTCGACACGGTCCGCGGCGACACGGAGGTGATCGTCTCCGAGAGCCGTCCCGTGCCGCTGTGGCAGCACGTCCTGGCGGGGCGCCGGATCTACGACCTCTTCGAGGAGGAGACCGACCACGGCGGCCGCGGCGTCACGCGCCGCGAGGTCAACCCCGACCTGGTCCGCCTCGCCCGCATGGAGAACTCGCGCACGTACGACCCGCGCGAGCGGCGGCGCGGCAAGATGGTCCGCGAGGCCGACCGGGAGCGGGAGCGCCGTCAGCGGTCGCGGATCTGGACACCGGCCCGGCCCGAGGTCATCGAACGGCTCGACGCCGAGGGGCTGCTGCCGGCGATCACGTTCATCTTCAGCCGCGCCGGCTGCGAGGCCGCCGTCCAGCAGTGCCTCTACGCGGGACTGCGGCTCAACGACGAGGAGGCCCGCGCCCGGGTCCGCGAGATCGTCGAGGAGCGCACGGCGTCCATCCCCACCGAGGACCTGCACGTCCTGGGCTACTACGAGTGGCTGGAGGGGCTGGAGCGGGGCATCGCCGCGCACCACGCCGGCATGCTGCCGACGTTCAAGGAGGTCGTCGAGGAGCTGTTCGTCCGGGGCCTCGTCAAGGCGGTCTTCGCCACGGAGACGCTGGCGCTCGGCATCAACATGCCCGCCCGGTCGGTCGTGCTGGAGAAGCTCGTCAAGTGGAACGGCGAGCAGCACGCCGACATCACCCCCGGCGAGTACACGCAGCTCACGGGCCGCGCGGGCCGGCGCGGCATCGACGTCGAGGGCCACGCCGTGGTGCTCTGGCAGCGCGGCATGGACCCGGGGCACCTCGCGGGCCTGGCCGGCACGCGGACGTACCCCCTGCGGTCCAGCTTCAGGCCCTCGTACAACATGGCGGTCAACCTGGTCGACCAGTTCGGCCGGCACCGCTCGCGCGAGCTGCTGGAGACGTCGTTCGCGCAGTTCCAGGCGGACCGGTCCGTCGTCGGCATCTCCCGCCAGGTCCAGCGCAACGAGGAGGGCCTGGAGGGCTACCGGGAGGGCATGACCTGCCACCTCGGGGACTTCGAGGAGTACGCGCGGCTGCGCCGCGAGCTGAAGGACCGGGAGAACGAGCTGGCCAAGCAGGGGGCGGCCCAGCGGCGCGCCGCGGCGGCCACGTCGCTGGAGCGGCTCAAGCCCGGGGACGTCATCCACGTGCCGACCGGCAAGTTCGCCGGGTTGGCGCTGGTCCTGGACCCGGGTCTGCCCGCCGGGCGGTCCAACGGGCACCGCGGCTTCGACCACCAGGACGGCCCCCGGCCGCTGGTCCTCACCGCGGAGCGGCAGGTCAAGCGGCTGGCGTCGATCGACTTCCCGGTGCCGGTGGAGCCGCTGGAGCGGATGCGCATCCCGCGCTCGTTCAACCCGCGCTCCCCGCAGTCGCGCCGCGACCTGGCGTCCGCGCTGCGGACGAAGGCGGGGCACATCGTGCCGGAGCGGCACCGCAAGCAGCGGTCCGCCGCCGTCGACGACCGGGAGATCGCCCGGCTGCGCTCCGCGCTCCGTGCGCACCCCTGCCACGGCTGCGACGAGCGCGAGGACCACGCCCGCTGGGCGGAGCGGTACCACCGGTTGCAGCGGGACACGCGGCAGCTGGAGCGGCGCATCGAGGGCCGCACCAACACGATCGCCCGCACGTTCGACCGGATCGTGGCGCTGCTGACCGAGATGGACTACCTGCGGGGCGACGAGGTCACCGAGCACGGCAAGCGGCTCGCCCGGCTCTACGGCGAGCTGGACCTGCTGGCCAGCGAGTGCCTGCGCGAGCGCGTCTGGGAGGGGCTGGACCCGGCCGAGCTCGCCGCGTGCGCGTCGGCGCTGGTGTACGAGGCGCGGCAGGCCGACGACGCGGTCGCGCCGAAGGTGCCGACGGGCAGGGCCAAGGCCGCGCTGGGCGAGATGGTCCGCATCTGGGGCCGGCTGGACGCGCTGGAGGAGGAGTTCCGGGTCAACCAGGCGGAGGGCGTGGGGCAGCGCGAGCCGGACCTCGGCTTCGCCTGGGCGGCGCACCAGTGGGCGTCCGGGAAGGGCCTCGACGAGGTGCTGCGCGAGGCGGAGATGCCGGCCGGCGACTTCGTCCGCTGGTGCAAGCAGGTCATCGACGTGCTGGGCCAGATCGCGGCGGCCGCGCCGCAGAAGGACAGCACGGTCGCCAAGAGCGCCCGCAAGGCGGTCGACGGGCTGCTGCGGGGGGTCGTCGCGTACAGCTCGGTGGGCTGACCGCCGTACGACGCGGAAGGACCCGGCCGGGGGCGCCCCCGGCCGGGTCCTTCGCCGTCACCGGGCGGGCACGGCGTCGCGGCGGGCCGCCAGGGCCGCCCGCAGGGGGAGGAAGAGCAGCAGGGCCGCGGGGGAGAGGAGGACCGTCAGGACCAGCAGGGGGCTCGACACGAGCGGGCGCACTCCGAGCCGGCGGCACTCCCGGTACATCCACTGGCCGATCAGCAGGTCCCACGCGATGACCTGCGCCCACACGGCCCCCGCCCCGTCCGGGAGGGCGGTCAGCGCGCGGAACGCCTCCAGGTCCGGCTGCCGTACGGCCGCCCACAGCTCGGGCGCGACGGGCGCGGCGAGCGCGAGGTGGACGAGCAGGACCGGTACGGCGGTCAGGGGGGACGCGGCGATCCGGTCCGTGAGGGGCTGGCCGGGGGCGAGGACCATCAACAGCCAGACGGGCGCGGCGAGCAGGAACGCCAGCTCGAAGAGGGTCTCGGTCACGGGACGCGCTCCGGACGGGGGCGGCTGGGGACGGCGGTGGGGGCGGGCGCGGTGGGCGCGGCCGGCCCGCGGAGGGCCGCCAGGACGCCGACGGCGGTGAGGACCGCGATGGCCGCCGCGGCGGCGAGGGTCGCGGTGTCGGGGTGGATCAGCGGCTGACCGCGCAGGGCCTGCCAGCCGACCAGGGCCAGGACCGCCGCGTACGCGCCCGAGGCGACCAGCATCAGCCGCAGCCGCGTCCGCGGGTCGGCCAGCCGGGGGCGGCGCCGGGCGAGGACGAGCAGCGCGAGCAGGACCAGCGGGAGCAGTTGCAGGGCGTGCATGCCGACGAAGTGCGGGACGCGCAGGTCGCCGCCGGTCGTCGACCAGCCGGTGAGCGCCATCCCGGCGCCGCCGTCCGCCACGCCGACGCTGTGGGCGCCGACGACGTCGGAGACGCCGCGCCGCTGGCCGGGGGCCGGCTGGGACATGACCGGGCCGAACGCCGCGCCGACGAGGGCGAGGACGGTGCCGAGCCGGATCGTCCAGACGGTGGCGCGGTCCGCGAGACGGGCGCGGAAGAGGAGGACGGCGACCGCCAGGGTGGCGAACCAGAGGACGACCGAGATCGCGCCCATCGCGAGGTACACGGCCGTGTCGAACGGGGTGGCGTAGTTGAAGTGGCTGCGCCTGCCGCGTACGGCCTGGCCGGCGATGAGGAGCATCTCGACGACGAAGGACACGGCGACGACCGTGCCCGCCCAGGAGGCGGTCCGCCGCCCCGCGCGGCTGCGGAGGGGGAGGAGGGACAGCATCCAGGCGAGGGACAGGCCGTAGGCGACGAACGACACGGCGAACTTGAACGGCTTCGCCCACATCGGCGCGCCGAGGAGCAGCCTGTCGTCCAGCACGAGGCCGAACGCCGAGACGACGGCCATGACGGCCATCCCGGCGGAGACGGCGACGAGCGGACGGTGCAGAGGACGGTGGAGCGTGGGTAACGACATGTGGACACCCCCGGAGCAGAATGGATAGTGAGACTTACTGCTATCCGATAGCGTCACTATCTATGATGGGGGTGGCCTTGGCAAGGGCGGGGTGCGGAGCCGAACGAAGAGGGTGGACTGGCGTGCGCGTGGGCGAGCTGAGCCGCAGGACCGGGGTGTCGGTGCCGACGATCAAGTACTACGTACGGGAGGGCCTGCTGCCCGCCGGGGAGCTGAGCAGCCCCAACCAGGCCCGCTACGACGAGTCGCACGTCCGCAGGCTGCGGTTGGTGCGGGCGCTCATCGACGTGGGCGGGCTCTCCGTGGCGGCCATCCGGGACGTCCTGGAGGCGGTCGAGGACCCGGACCGCTCGGTGCACGAGGTGCTCGGCGCGGCGCACGACCACATCGCGCCGCGCGAGGGCGGGCCGGACGACGCGGCGCGGGACACCGCCCGCCGGCAGGCCCGGGAGCTGATCGCCCGCCGGGGGTGGCTCGTGGACGACGACAACCCGGCGGTCCGGTCCCTGGCCGACGCGCTCGCGGCCTTCGGCCGGCTGGGGCACGACCGGTTCGCGGAGGTGTCGCTGGACGTGTACGCGGAGGCGGCGGAGCGGATCGCCGCGGTCGACGTGGCGTACGTGGCGCGGGAGGTGGCGCGGGAGGACGTCGTGGAGAGCGCCGTGGTCGGCACGGTCCTGGGCGACGCGGTCCTCACCTCGCTGCGGCGCCTCGCCCAGGTCGACGCCTCGGCCCGTGCGTACGGCACCGGGGAACCGCCCGCCACGGCCTGACCCCCGCCCCCGCGCCCGGCGACGCGAAGCGCCCCCGCCGCGGGGGCGGGGGCGCGGGAGCCGCGGGGGAACGGCTCTCCCGCCGGGGCGGCGGGCCGGGAGCGCCGCCCGTCAGGTGCCGTCGGCCGCGCCGGGCTGCCGCTGCCGGCGCAGCAGCGCCGAACCGGCCAGGAGGGCCGTCAGCATGGCGCACGCCACCGCGGCGGCGCCCGCCCAGGTCCACGAGCGGCCCAGGCTGCTCTGCAGCAGGGTGACCCCGCTGCTGCCCGCCATCCCGTGGAGGGCCACGACGCCGACGGACAGGGCGGCCGCGGACCCCCAGACGCGCACGGTGTCCCGCACGATCAGCCACTCGCCGAGCACCAGGCAGAGCACGGCGACGACGAGGACCATGGCCTCCGCGTACCCGCCGGACCACAGCCCCGCGAAGTCCGTGGGCAGGTGGATGACACCGCAGGCGAACAGGGCCGCCGCCGCGGGCCAGCGCAGCCCGGACCGGGACGGCGGGACGGCGGCCTCGTCGACCGGACCGGGCGCGAGGACCCTGACCGGCGCCTCCGCCGCCGCCGCCACGGCCGAAACGGAACGGGGCGGGCGGACGTTGGGGTTCTCCGGCACCGGCTGGGCGCCGCCGTCCGCCGCGCCCGCGTACGGGGAGCCGGCCGGCGGCGTGCCCGGCGAGGGCGGCGCGCCCTGGCCGTCGCCGGTGCCGAGGATGCTCACCAACTGGACGACGTCCTCGACCGGCCTGCCGACGGCCGCGGCGCGGAGGGTCGTGTCGTTCTCGTCGAGCGTGTGACCGGCCTCATTCAGCATCGCGACCAGTTGCCGGACCTCTTCCAGGGGCCGGGCCACCGCGGCCGCGCGCAGCGCCTCGTCCGCGGGGCTGTCGACGGCCTTGGTGTGCTTGAGCTGGGTCACCAGCGCGGCGACCTCCTCCAGCGGGCGGTACGTGGCCGCCGTCCAGATCAGTGTCCGTATGCGCTCGTCGCTGTCCTCGTCACCGTCCTCGCCGCCCCCGATGGCGGCGCCGGCCGTGTCGGCCGTGTCGACTGTGTCGGCCGTGCCCGTGCCCGACGTCTCGGCGAGTGCGGCCTCGACGAGTGCGGCGTCGGCCGCCGCCCCGGGACCGCCGGGGCCAAAGGGGCTGGAGGGGGTGCCGAGGGGGGAGGGCGCGCCGTCGCCCGGCACGTCCTCGAGTGGGATCCGGTCGGCGGGCCCGAGGGGGCCGCCCGCGCCGCCGGTGCCGGCGACGTCGGCGTCCGTGTCGTCGGCGTCCGCCGGTGCGGGGCCCCCGAACGCCGCCCCGGCGCGCGGGTGGCCCGCGGGCGCGGCCCCACCGGCGAACCGGTCGCCGCCGGACCGCGGGGAGCCGGCCGCGCCGTCGCCGGCCGCGCCGTACGGGTGCGCGGTCCCGGCGGACGCCGCCGGGGTGAACGTGCCGGTCGTGTACGACGTCCCGGCCGGTGCGGTGCCGGGCGGCGCGGCGCCCGGGCGCGCGGCCCCGGCGCGTACGGCGCCGGTGGGCGGCGCTTCGCGGCGGGCGGCGTCGGCGGGCACGGCGGCCGGGGCGGCGGGGGCCCCGGTCCCGGGGACCTGGGGGTCGGGCGGCTGCTCCCGGACAGGAGCCGCCCCGGCGGCGCGGGTCGTGGGGTCGTCGGTTGTCATGGCGTGGCTCCGTTCGCCGGACTCCGGTGAGGCACACACCGTGTCGGTCGTCGTGCGCCGACTGGGCGCGCGGTTTGCTCCAAGTAATAGGCAAACCGGGCAATTGCGCCATCCGGGAAAGGCGGACGGAGTACCCGCCCCCACCACTCGGGCCCGCACGGGGGAGTGCGGGCCCGAGGTGGGACGAGCGCGGGAGCGGCCCCGCCTCAGGCGGACTGCTCCTCGCGCTCCACCTGGGCGTTCCACTCGCGCTTGACCGCGCGCCACGCCTCGTCCGACTTGCCCAGGCGCCAGTACCCCGAGATCGACAGGCGCTCCAGGGGGACGCCGCGGTCCTTGCGCAGGTGGCGGCGGAGCTCCCGCACCGCGCCCGCCTCGCCGTGGACGAACGCGTGGACGTCGCCCTCGGGGAAGTCCAGGTTCCGCACGGCCTCGACCAGCGCCTCGCCGACCGGACGGCCGCGGCGCGGCAGCCAGCGGACCTCCGCGCCGGCCGGGGCGGTGATCTTCAGCTCGTCGTCCGCCTCGCCCACCTCGATGAACGCGTACGCCGCGGCGCCGTCCGGCAGCCCCTCCAGCGCCGCCGCGATCGCCGGCAGGGCGCTCTCGTCACCCACCAGCAGGTGCCAGTCGGCCTCCGGGTCCGGCGCGTACCCACCGCCCGGGCCGAGGAACCGGACCGTCTCGCCGACCCGCGCCCGCGCCGCCCAGGGGCCGGCCAGCCCCTCGTCGCCGTGCACCACGAAGTCGACCGTCAGCTCCCGCTGCACCGGGTCCCAGGCGCGCACCGTGTACGTGCGCTGCGCCGGCCACTGGTCGCGCGGCAGCTCCTCGCGGATCCGCTCCAGGTCGAACGGCTCCGGGTACGCCACGCCCTCCGGGGCGAACAGGATCTTGACGTAGTGGTCGGTGAAGCCGCTGGTGGCGAAGGAGGTCAGCCCCTCGCCTCCGAGCACGATCCGCACCATGTGCGGAGCGATCCGCTCGGTGCGCACCACCTGCGCCTCGTGGGCCTTCGGTGTCCTGCGGGACGGCTCATCGGCCACGGCGTACTCCCCGAAACGTAGTTAGCTTAGGTATACCTAAGCTAACACTTCATCGGGGAAGAGCGGAGAGCAGTCGCTCCAGCGCCCCGCCCAACCCCCACCTTTCAGCCAGGGCGCGCACGGTCTCCGGGTCCCTCGGGCCGGCCGGCAGCGCCGGGTCGAGGGGCGGCAACGGAACGTCGTCCGCGACCCGCACCACCTTCGGCGCGACCGCCAGGTAGTCCCGCGCGCCGTCCAGCCGCCGGCGCTGTGCCGGGGTCAGCCCCGCCGCCGGGTCGTCCAGCGCGGCCGTGATCCCCGCCAGGTCCCCGAACGACTCCAGCAGCTTCGCGGCGGTCTTCTCGCCGATGCCCGGCACCCCCGGCAGCCCGTCGCTCGGGTCGCCCCGCAGCACGGCCAGGTCCGCGTACCCCGGGCCGTCCACGCCGTACTTCCCGCGCAGCCACTCCCCGTCCACCGCCTGGAGCGTCCCCACGCCCTTGACCGGATACAGCACCCGCACCCCGCGCGCGTCGTCCACCAGCTGGAACAGGTCGCGGTCGCCCGTGACGATGTCCACCGGCCCCGCCGCCCGGCCCGCGAGCGTGCCGATCACGTCGTCCGCCTCGTACCCGGCGGCCCCCGCGCGCGCGATGCCCACCGCGTCCAGCACCGCCTCGATCACCGGGACCTGCGGCGACAGCGCGTCCGGCACCTCCTCCTCGTCCGGCACGCCCGGCCCCGTCGCCGCGGCGACCCGGTGCGCCTTGTACGAGGGGATCAGCTCCACCCGCCAGGCAGGCCGCCAATCCGCGTCCATGCAGGCCACGAGGTCGTCCGGGTGGTGGTCCCGCACCAGCCGGGCGATGAAGTCGAGCAGCCCGCGCACGGCGTTCACCGGCGTGCCGTCCGGGGCGCGCACCGAGTCGGGGACCCCGAAGTAGGCCCGGAAATAGAGGGAAGCGGTGTCGAGGAGCATCAGGCGTCGCGTCACCCCTCGCATGATGCCGTACGCCACTGACAGAACAACCGGCGCAGCGCTTCCGCCGTTTGCGCTACTCGGGCGTACCCGCGCTGCGTAAGGTTGTCGGAAGAGGGAGGGAAGGGAGGGAAGACATGGACGACAAGGAAACACCGCGGGTCGGCGCGGCCGTGCGCAGGAGGCGCAGGGCGCTGTCGCTGACCCTCGCCGCCGTCGCCGAGCGCAGCGGCCTGTCCGTGCCCTTTCTCAGCCAGATCGAGAACGAGCGCGCCCGCCCCAGCATGCGTTCCCTGGAGTGCATCGCCGACGCGCTGAAGACCACCGCCGTCGAACTGCTCGACGCGGGCGACGCCGCCCGCACGGTCGACGTCGTCCGGGCCGCGGCGCGCGCCGACGACCCGGGCGCGCCGGCCGGCGTCCGGGCGCTGGTGCGCGGCGAGCACCAGATGCACGCCGACGAGTTCACCGGCGAGCACGACGCCGGCCGTGAACTGGTCCTCCGCAACGACGCCCTGCTGTACGTCGCCGACGGCACCGCGGAGGTGGAGGCCGAGGGCCGCGCGTACCGGCTGGAGCGCGGCGACACGCTGTACCTCTCCGGCGGGGTCCGCCACCGCTGGCGCGCCTCCGGACCGGGCACGCGCGTGCTCGTCGTGTCGGTGGCGCCCCACATGGAGGCGGCGGAGCAGTGATCCGGGTCGTGTCGCTGGTGCCGTCCCTCACCGAGGCCGTCGCCGTGACCGTGCCCGGCGTCCTCGTGGCCCGCACCGACTGGTGCGTCCACCCGGCGGGCCTCGACGTGCCCCGGATCGGCGGCACGAAGAACCCGGACGTCGCCGCGGTCGTCGCGCTCCGCCCCGACCTCGTCGTCGCCAACGAGGAGGAGAACCGCCCCGAGGACCTCGCCGCCCTGCGCGCCGCCGGCCTCGACGTCCTCGTCACCGAGATCCGCGACCTGGAGCAGGGGCTGCGCGAACTGGACCGGGTCCTGCGCGCCTGCGGCGCCGCCTCCCGGCCCCGCTGGCTCGACGAGGCCGAGGCGGCCTGGGCCGCGCCCGCCCCCGACGGGCCGCCCCGCAGGGCGGTCGTCCCCGTCTGGCGCCGGCCCTGGACGGTGCTCGGCCGGGACACGTTCGCCGGCGACCTCCTCGCCCGGCTCGGCGTCGCCAACGTGTACGCGGACCACCCCGAGCGCTACCCGCGCGTCCCGCTCGACGAGCTCCGCGCCCGCGGCGCCGACCTGGTCGTCCTGCCCGACGAGCCGTACCGGTTCACCGCCGACGACGGGCCCGAGGCGTTCGGCGGGCTGCCCGCCGCGCTCGTCGACGGGCGGCACCTCACCTGGTACGGGCCGTCCCTCGCCCGGGCGCCCCGGGTGCTGGGCCGGGCCCTGCGAGCAGCGTTCCGCTGACCAGGCCCCGTACCGTCCCCGAGGCCGCCGCCAGCCACCCGGCGACCAGCAGGGCGTACAGCGCCACCGCCGCCCCGTCGAGCACCACCAGGCCCGTGTGCCGCGCCAGCCCCTCCAGTCCCGTCACGCACGTCCCGACGGGGAAGGTGAACGCCCACCACGTCATCGCGAAGCGCATCCCGCGCCGCCGCGCCCGCACCACCAGCGCCCCGACCAGCGCCAGCCACAGCAGCGCGAACCCCGTCACCGGCAGCCCGTACGCCACCGCGACCCCCCGCGCGTACGGCACGCCCGGCGCCGCGTCCGCGAAGGCGCCGACCGCCGTCACCGACTGGCCCAGCGGGCCCAGGACCAGCAGCAGCGCCGGGGTCGCCGCGACCGGGGGCGGGCCGGCCGTCACCAACCGGCCGAAGACCAGCGGGAGCACCAGCAGCGCCGCCAGCGCACTCAACCCGAACAGGGCGTGGCAGGCCGCGAGGAGCGTCCCCCGCGCCTGCCCCTCCGACAGGTGCGGTGCCAGCAGCGGCCCGGTGGCCGCCGACACCATCGGCGCGACCACCGGCAGCAGCCACAGTGGCGGCGCCCCCTCGACGCGGTGCCGCACCACCATCAGGTACGGGACGCCGACCGCCACCGCCAGTCCGGCCGCCGTCCCCGCCGCCCACAGCACGGCCCCCAGGGCCACCGCCGCGCCCGCGCCGACCCAGTCCCGCCCGACGAGCAGCGCCCCGCCGCCGACCGAGGTCAGCGCCATCGCGAGACAGCCGTAGAACGGCGCGACCGCCGGGTCCAGCAGGTGCGCCCGCGCCTGGTCGCGGTGGCGCGCCCAGTGGGCGGCGCGGGCGCCCAGCAGGACGGCCAGCGCGACCAGCGCCAGCGCCCACAGCGCCGTGCAGGCGGTGCGCAGGCCCGGCACGCGCAGGGGGAGGCCGGTGCCCGCGGTGCCGACGATCGCGGTGCCCATGACGGCGGCGTAGTAGTGGGGGCCGAGGTGCCGGACGCCGGCGGTCCGTGGGCCAGGCCCCGCACCCGCGCGGAGGCGGGGCCGGGGGAGGGGCCGGGGCTGGGGCGGGGGTTGGACGAGGGTGGCCATGGCCCCACCCTGACCGCGAGAAGCACCCCCGACCAGGCACCTTGCCTCTATGGCCCCATAAGCTGGGTTTATGAGTCTCTCCCATCGTGTGCCCGACCTCGGAGCCCTGGAGCTGCTGCTCGCCGTCGCGCGGCACGGCAGCCTCGGGCGGGCGGCGCGCGAGGTCGGCATCACGCAGCCCGCCGCCAGCGGCCGCATCCGCTCCATGGAGCGGCAGCTCGGCGTGGCCCTCGTCGACCGGTCGCCCCGCGGCTCCCGGCTCACCGCCGCGGGGGCCCTCGTCACCGACTGGGCGCGGCGCGTCGTCGAGGCGGCGGAGGCGTTCGACGCGGGCGCCCAGGCGCTGCGCGACCGCCGCGACTCGCGGCTGCGCGTCGCCGCGTCGATGACCATCGCCGAGTACCTGCTGCCCGGCTGGTTGATAGCCCTGCGCGCCGAGCGGCCCGACACGGCCGTGTCGCTGCAGGCGGGGAACTCCGCGGCGGTCGCCGCCCTGCTGCTCGCGGGCGACGCGGACCTCGGGTACGTGGAGGGCCTCGCCGTCCCGGAGGGGCTGGAGGGCGTCGTCGTCGCCCGCGACCGGCTGGTGGTCGTCGCGGCGCCGTCGCACCGCTGGGCCCGCCGCCGCGCCCCGGTCACGCCCGCCGAGCTGGCCGGGACGCCGCTGGTGCTGCGCGAGTACGGCTCGGGGACCCGGCAGGTCCTCGACTCGGCGCTGGCCGCGCACGGCGGACTCGCGGCGCCGTTGATGGAGCTGGCCTCGACGACGGCGGTGAAGGCGGCGGCCGTGAGCGGTGCGGGACCGGCGGTCCTGAGCGAACTGGCGGTCACCGAGGAGCTGGCCTCCCGCCGCCTGGCGGAGGTCCCGGTCGAGGGCGCCGACCTGCGCCGCGCCCTGCGCGCCGTGTGGCCGACCGGCCCCCGCCCCACGGGCCCGGCCCGCGACCTGCTGTCCCTGTCGCGGGCCCGCTGAACCGCTCACGGGCGGCCCGGCCCCTCGACGCCGGGCCCCTCGGCCCCGGCTCTCTCAGCCTCGGCTCCCTCGGCTCCCTCGGCCCCGGCTCCCTCAGCCCTGGCTTCCTCGGCCTTCGGTCCCTCGGCCCAGGCTCCTCGGCCTTCGGTCGCTCAGTCCCGGCTCCTTCGGTCCCGGCTTCCTCAGCCTCGGCCTTCGGCCGCTCGGCCCCGGGCCGCCCGGGCCGCCCGGGCCGACGCGGCCCGCACCAGCCCCGCCATCACGCGCGGGTCGTCGCCCATCTCCGGGTGCCACTGCACGCCCAGCACCCAGCGGCCCGGCAACTCGACCGCCTCCACCGTCCCGTCCCCCGCGTACGCGGACGGGACGAGCCCCGCGCCGAGCCGCTCCACCGCCTGGTGGTGGTACGTCGGGACCTCCGCCGCCTCGGGGACCAGCGACTCACAGCGCGTCCCCGGCACCGGCTCCACCACGTGCCGCCCCAGCCGGCCGACCCCGGCCGTGTGCCCCTCCAGGTGCTGGAGCAGCGTCCCGCCGAGGGCGACGTTCAGCAGTTGCATGCCCCGGCAGACGCCCAGCACCGGGACGCCCGCCGCCAGGGCCGCACCGACCAGGGCCAGCTCCCACGCGTCGCGCTCCGGTGCCGGCGGGCCCGTCCTGGGGTCGCGTGCGGCCCCGTACCGCACGGGCTCCACGTCGGCGCCGCCCGCGAGCACGAGCCCGTCCAGCCGGGCCACGGCCGCCGGCGCCGCGTCCGGCCCGTCCGGAGGGAGGAGCGCGGCGAGCCCGCCCGCCGCCTGGACCAGCCGCGGGTACGCGGCCGGCAGCAGCGCCGCGGGCAGCTCCCACACGCCCCACCTCGCGGAGTCGAGGTACGTCGTCACCCCGATGAGCGGCCGGTTCACGCGGGACGCTCCGTCCGCCCGCGGCCGAGTTCGGCCTCGGCCGCCGCCAGCGCCGCGAACTCCTCCTCCGGCGCGCTCGCCACGAGGCGGTGCCGGCTGTAGAGCGCGAAGTAGGCAGTGGCGACCGCGTACACCCCGAGCGCGAGCCCCGCGGCGACCGCGTCCACCAGGAACGTCGCCACCAGCGCCGCCAGCGCCAGCACCAGCGCCACCGAGGAGGTCACCGCCCCGCCCGGCGTCCGGTACGGCCGCTCCAGCCCCGGCTCGCGGCGCCGCAGCACGATGTGGGACAGCGCCATCAGCGCGTACGAGACGGTAGCGCCGAACACCGCGACGTTCAGCATCCGCGCCCCGTCGCCGGAGCCGGCCGCCAGCGCGAAACCGGTCGCGCCGAGGACCAGCAGCCCCGGGTACGGCGCCTTGCGGCGGCTCGTCAGCGACAGGAACCGCGGCAGGTAGCCCGCCCGCGACAGGGCGAACAGCTGCCGGGAGCCCGCGTAGACCAGGGAGAAGAACGACGCGACCAGGCCGGCCAGGCCCGCGTAGTTCACGAACCGGCTCAGCGCGGTCGGCCCGCCCTCCCCCTCCAACGCCACCACCAGAGGGTTCCCCGCGTCCTGCACGGCGGCGGCGCCCCGCGCCCCGGTCGCCGCGAGGAGCGTCACCACGGCCAGCACCGCCAGGACGCCCATCGACAGCGCCAGCGCCCTGGGCAGCGACCTGACCGGGTCCTTCGCCTCCTCCGCGGCGAGCGGCACGCCCTCCACGCCGAGGAAGAACCACATCCCGAACGGGAACGCCGCCCAGATCCCGAGCAGTCCGTACGGCAGCCACGAACCCGCGCCGAACGCGCCCGCGTCGACCGGGATGTCGTTCAGCCGGTCCACCCGGAACCCGCCGAGCGCGCCCGCCGCGAAGACCAGCAGCGCCACCACCGCGACCGCCGTCACGACCAGGCTGAAGCGCAGCGCCTCGCCCACCCCCCACAGGTGGATGCCGACGAAGACGACGAAGCACGCCAGGTGCACGGGCCACGCGGACTCCAGCCCGAACAGCCCCAGCGACTCGACGTGGTCGCCGATGAAGAGGGAGATCGCGGCGGGGGCGAGGACGTACTCGACGAGGACCGCCGTGCCGGTGAGGAAGCCGCCCCAGGTGCCGAGCGCCCGCCGGGCGAAGCCGTAGCCGCCGCCCGCGGCGGGCAGGATCGCCGACAGCTCGGCCAGCGCGAAGACCAGGCACGCGTACATCAGGCCCATCAGGGCCGTGGCGACGGCGAGCCCGCCGAAGCCGCCCTTCGCGAGGCCGATGTTCCATCCGGAGTAGTCCCCGGAGACGACGTACCCGACGCCGAGCCCGGTGAGCAGCAGCCAACCGGCGCTGCCCCGCCGCAGCGCGCGGCGCTCCAGGTAGCCGTCACCGGTACCGGGCGGCGGCGACGCCTCGCCGCCAGAGGTGCCCGGGGTGCCCGGGGCGCCCGAAGGGCCCGGGGTGTCTTCCAGCGTCATGGCAGCGTCAGCTCCCCGCGTCGGGTCCGACCCAATGGAATGACCCCATACCATTGCGTCACGGTGCGGTCGGCGCAAGCCCTCCGCCCCGCGTCCCCGCGCCGGTGCTCCCGCGCGCCCCCGCCGCGCTCCTCACGCCAGGAACCCGCGCAGCAGCGCCGCCGTGCCCGCGCAGTGCTCCCGCGCCACCTCCCGCGCCCCGTCGGCGTCGCCCTCCAGCACCGCCTCCACGAGCGCGTCGTGCTGGTGCTGGGCGTGCTCCAGGTTCCGCACGAGCAGCGGGATGCAGTCCAGCAGGTCGTTCACGGTCGCCCGGACCGCCGCGTACTGCGCCGTCAGCGTCGGCGAGCCGGACAGCTCCGCCAGCGTCAGGTGCAGCAGCGTGTCCTGCCGCCGGTAGTCGTCCAGCGGCGCGTCGTGCGTCGCCCGCAGCGCCGCCCGCAGCCGGTCGGCCTCGCCGCGCCCCAACCCCCGCGCCGCGCACAGCCCCGCGGCGCCGGTCTCCAGCACCTCCCGGAACGACAGCACGTCCTCCAGGTCGACCGCCGCCGTCCGCCGCCGCAGCTCCTCCCCGCCCGCCCCCCGGCCCGGGCGCAGCACGAACGTCCCCCCGTACCGGCCGCGCCGGCTCTCCACCAGGCCCTGCTCCTGGAGCACCTTCAGCACCTCGCGCAGCGTGACCCGGCTGATGCCCATCCGCTCCGCCAGCTCCCGCTCCGCCGGCAGCCGCTCCCCGGCGGGCACCAGGCCGAGCCGCACCACCTGCAGGATCTGCTCCAGGGCCTCCTCGAACCCGTTGCCCGCGCGCACCGGCCGCAGCACCGGCGTCAGCCGATCGGATGCCCGCTCCACCACCACGGTGACGTCCCCTTCCCAGCAAAGGTCTCCGGCAATACCTTATGGCTCCCGGCTGACCCAAGGAGGACCCACCCCGTGGCAGACCGCACACCCCCGCTCCCCGTCGGCGAACTCCGCGCGCTCGTCGCGAACGGCGAGATCGACACCGTCGTCCTGGCCTTCCCCGACATGCAGGGGCGGCTCCAGGGCAAGCGGTTCGCGGCCCCCTTCTTCCTGGACGAGGTGCTGGAGCACGGCACCGAGGGCTGCGCCTACCTGCTCGCCGTCGACGCCGACATGAACACCGTCGACGGCTACGCCATGTCCTCCTGGTCCACCGGCTACGGCGACTTCGCCCTGCGCCCCGACCCCGCCACCCTCCGCCGCGTCCCCTGGCACCCCGGCACGGCCCTCCTCCTCGCCGACCTCGCCTGGCACGACGGCACCCCCGTCACCGCCGCGCCCCGCCAGATCCTCCGCCGCCAGCTGGAGCGGCTCGCCGCCCGCGGCTACACCGCCCACGTCGGCACGGAGCTGGAGTTCATCGTCTTCAAGGACACCTACGAACAGGCGTGGGACGCCCACTACCGCGGCCTCACCCCCGCCAACCGGTACAACGTCGACTACTCGATCCTCGGCACCGGCCGCGTCGAACCCCTCCTGCACCGCATCCGCACCGAGATGGCCGGCGCCGGACTGACCGTCGAGTCGGCCAAGGGCGAGTGCAGCCCCGGCCAGCACGAGATCGCCTTCCGCTACGACGAGGCCCTCACCACCTGCGACCACCACGCCGTCTACAAGACCGGAGCCAAGGAGATCGCCGCCCAGGAAGGCGTCTCCCTCACCTTCATGGCCAAGTACGACGAGCGCGAGGGCAACTCCTGCCACATCCACCTCTCGCTCCGGGACGCCGACGGCCGCGGCGCCATGGCCGGCGACGGCCCGCCGGGCACCCCGGCCGCCCTCTCCCCCCTCATGCGCCACTTCCTCGCCGGACAGCTCGCCGCCCTCCGCGAGTTCTCCCTCCTCTACGCCCCCCACATCAACTCCTACAAGCGGTTCCAGCCCGGGTCCTTCGCCCCCACCGCCGTCGCCTGGGGCCACGACAACCGCACCTGCGCCCTCCGCGTCGTCGGCCGCGGCCCCTCCACCCGCTTCGAGAACCGCCTCCCCGGCGGCGACGTCAACCCGTACCTCGCCGTCGCCGGACTCGTCGCCGCCGGCCTGCACGGCATCGAGCAGCGCCTCGAACTCCCCCCGCCCTGCACCGGCAACGCCTACGCCGGCGGCCACGCGCACGTCCCCACCACCCTCCGCGAGGCAGCCGCGCTGTGGGAGGACAGCGCCCTCGCCCGGGCCGCCTTCGGCGACGACGTCGTCGCCCACTACCTGAACATGGCGCGCGTCGAACTCGCCGCCTACGACGCCGCCGTCACCGACTGGGAACTGCGCCGCTCCTTCGAACGCATGTGAGGCCGCCTTGACCACCGAGACCACCGGGCCCCACGTCCCGGACCCCGCCACCGAGCTCCACGTCCTGAACCCCGCCACCGGGGACCGCGTCGCCGCCGTCCCCGCCACCACCGCCGCCGGCGTGGACGCCGCCGTCGCCCGCGCCGCCCGCGCCCAGCGCGCCTGGGCCGCCGCCGCCCCCGCCGACCGCGCCCGGCTCCTGCGCCGCTTCGCCACCACCGTCGACGACCACCTGGAGGAACTGGCCCTCCTGGAGGTGCGCGAGGCCGGCCACACCATCGGCAACGCCCGCTGGGAGGCCGGCAACGTCCGCGACCTCCTCGACTACGCCGCCGGGGGAGTGGAGCGGCTGACCGGCCGGCAGATCCCCGTACCCGGCGGGATCGACGTCACCTTCCTCGAACCCCTCGGCGTGGTCGGCGTCATCGCCCCCTGGAACTTCCCCATGCCGATCGCCGCCTGGGGCACCGCCCCCGCCCTCGCCGCGGGCAACGCCGTCCTCCTCAAACCCGCCGAGGCCACCCCGCTCACCGCGCTCCGCCTCGCCGAACTCGCCCTCGACGCCGGCCTGCCCGAACACCTCTTCCAGGTGCTCCCCGGCGAAGGCCCCGTCACCGGCGCCGCCCTCGTCGAACACCCCGGCGTCGCCAAGATCGTCTTCACCGGATCCGCACGCGTCGGCAAGGGCGTCATGGCCGCGTGCGCCGCCCGCGTCAAGCGCGTCACCCTCGAACTCGGCGGCAAGAACCCCAACATCGTCTTCGCGGACGCCGACGTCGAGGCCGCCGCCCTCGCCGCGCCCATGTCGTTCCTCGACAACGCCGGCCAGGACTGCTGCGCCCGCACCCGCGTCCTCGTCCAGCGCACCGTCCACGACCGGTTCCTCGAACTCCTCGCCCCCGCCCTGGAGAAGGTCGTCGTCGGCGACCCGGCCGACGAGGGCACCCAGATGGGCCCCCTCATCTCCCGCGCCCAGCTCGACCGCGTACGGTCCTACGTCCCCGACGGCGCCGCCGCCCTGCGCGGCAGCGCCCCCCGGGGCCCCGGCTTCTGGTACCCGCCGACCGTCCTCACCGGCCTCGCCCCCGACGCGCCCGCCGCCACCGAGGAGGTCTTCGGCCCCGTCGCCGTCGTCCTCCCCTTCGACGACGAGGACGACGCCGTGCGCCTCGCCAACGCCACCGACCACGGACTGTCCGGCTCCGTCTGGACCCGCGACGTGGGACGCGCCCTGCGCGTCTCCCGCGCCGTCCAGGCCGGCAACCTCTCCGTCAACTCCCACTCCAGCGTCCGCTACTGGACCCCCTTCGGCGGCTTCAAGCAGTCCGGCGTCGGCCGCGAGCTGGGCCCCGACGCCCTCACCGCCTTCACCGAGACCAAGAACGTCTTCATCAGCACGGAAGGCTGACCCATGACCGAGAGCACGGACACCCCCGTCTGCCGCCGCCTCGTCGGACGCACGGCCGTCGTCACCGGCGCCGGCAGCGGCATCGGCCTCGCCGCCGCCCGCCGCCTCGCCTCCGAGGGCGCCCGCGTCGTGTGCGGCGACATCGACGAGACGACCGGCAAGGCCGCCGCCGACGAGACCGGGGGCCTCTTCGTACGCGTCGACGTCACCGACCCCGGCCAGGTCGAGGCGCTGTTCCAGGCCGCGTACGACACGTACGGCAGCGTCGACGTCGCCTTCAACAACGCGGGCATCTCCCCGCCCGACGACGACTCGATCCTGGAGACCGGACTGGAGGCGTGGAGGCGCGTCCAGGAGGTCAACCTCACCTCCGTCTACCTCTGCTGCAAGGCGGCCATCCCCCATATGCGCCGCCAGGGCCGGGGCTCCATCATCAACACCGCCTCCTTCGTGGCCCGCATGGGCGCCGCCACCAGCCAGATCTCGTACACGGCTTCCAAGGGCGGCGTCCTCGCCCTCTCCCGCGAGCTGGGCGTGCAGTTCGCCCGCGAGGGCATCCGCGTCAACGCCCTGTGCCCCGGCCCCGTCAACACCCCGCTGCTGCGGGAGCTGTTCGCGAAGGACCCCGAGCGGGCCGCGCGCCGCCTCGTCCACATCCCCCTCGGCCGGTTCGCCGAGGCCGAGGAGATCGCCGCCGCCGTCGCCTTCCTCGCCAGCGACGACGCCTCCTTCGTCAACGCCACCGACTTCCTCGTCGACGGCGGGATCTCCGGCGCCTACGTCACCCCCCTCTGAGGGCTGACTACCCTGACCGCATGAACATGACGACACCGCCGGGCTGGTACCCGGACCCGGCCGCACCCGCGGTGGAGCGCTGGTGGGACGGCACCGCCTGGACCGGCCACACCCGCCCCGCGGGCGGCCCGCCGGCGGCCGTCGCACCCCCGGGGCGGTACGGCGGCCGTGGGACCCGGATCGCCGTCGCGGCGCTCGCCGTGGCGGCGGTCACGGCCGCCGCGGTCCTCCTCCGCCCCGGCGGCGGCGAGACCCCGGCCGCCGCGCCGCCGGCCCCCTCCGGCGCCGTCCCCTCCGTCCCGGCGCCCGCCGCGTCGACCCCGGCGGCCCGGCCGTCCCCCGCCCCGAGCGGGGACGGCTCCGTCCTCGTCGACCAGCTCAACGGCATCAGCCTGCCCCTGCCGAAGGGCTGGGAGAAGGCGGAACTCGGCATCGACCAGGCCCCGACCATGGTCACGACCGGCGACCGCCCGTGCCCCAACAGCACCCGCTTCTGCCGCCCCGGCCGCGTCCTGTCCCGCACGCTCGCCTCCGCCGCCACCACCCACCGGGCGATGGCCGAACAGGACGTCGCGGAGGCCGCCGAGCAGCTGTACGGCGAGGACGTCCTCGGCAACAAGCCGTACGGGGGCGTCACGGCGCACCGGGTCGTCGCCGCCCGCCAGGTCGTCGTCGCCGGCCGCACCGGCTACCTCGTCCGCTGGCGGGTCACCACCGGCAAGGGCCCCGGTGGCCACGTCCAGTCGCTGGTCTTCCCGTCACCCGGCGGGGTCGAACAGCCCGTCGCCGTACGGTTCGCCTTCGACGCCGGGCCGGACGGGCCGCCGCTCTCCGTCATGGACGAGATCACCGAGGGCATCCGCCCCATCGGCGGCTCCACCAGCGGCGGCGTGGGCAGCAGCATCGCCCCCGGCGGCGACGGCTGACCCGCTACAGGAACGTCCGCCCCTCGCCGCGGTAGGTGGGCACGGCCGCCGTCACCCGGTCGCCCTCGACCAGGTGCAGCCGGTCGAACCGCTCGCACAACTCGCCCGCCTTCGCGTGCCGGAACCACACCTTGTCGCCGATCAGCAGATCGTCGGCGGCCGCGCCCAGCAGCGGCGTCTGCACCTCGCCCGGCCCCTCCATCGGGTCGTAGCGCAGCCCCTCCGGCAGGTACGGCACCGGCAGCCGGTCCCGGCCCGCCGCACCCGACGCCGGGTACCCGCCGCCCAGCACCGTCACGACGCCCACGCCCGGCCGGCGCACCACCGGCTGCGCGAACAGGGCGGCGGGCCGGCCGCTGAACGACGTGTAGTCGTCGAACAGCCGGGGCACGTACAGCCCCGACCCCGCGGCGACCTCCGTCACCGCGTCCTCGGCCGCCGTGTACTGCACGCTCCCGGTGCCGCCGCCGTTCACGAACTCCAGGTCCGGCGCGACGGCCCGCACGGCCGCCACCACGGCCGCCCGCCGCTCCGCCAGCTCCCGCCGCGCCACCGACTGCATCAGCCGCACCGCCCGCGACCGCACCGGCCGGCCCGCGACCGCGTCACCGACCCCCGCGACGTGCCCCTCGTACGCCATCAGCCCCACCAGCCGGAACCCCGGACGGCGCGCCACGGAGCGGGCCAGCTCCGCCACTTCGGCCGGTCCCCGCAGCGGTGACCGCAGCGCGCCGATCCGTATCCGCCCGCCGAGCAGCCGCAGCGAGGTGTCCAGCTCCAGGCAGACCCGCACCACCTCCCGGCCGTTCCCGCGCGCCGCCTCGATCAGGTCCAGTTGCGCCGCGTCGTCCACCACCACCGTGACGGAGCGGGCGAGTTCGGCGTCGGCGGTCAACTCCGCGAAACCGGCGCGGTCCGCCGAGGGGTACGCCAGCAGCACGTCGTCGAAGCCGGACCGCGCCAGCCACAGCGACTCCTCCAGCGTGAACGACATCACCCCCGCGAAGCCGGGCCGTGCCAGCACCCGCTCCAGCAGCGCGCGGCAGCGCAGCGACTTGCTCGCGACCCGGATCGGCTTGCCCCCGGCACGGCGTACGAGGTCGTCGGCGTTGGCGTCGAAGGCGTCCAGGTCGACGACGGCGAGCGGGGCGTCGAGACGCGCGGTGGCCCGGTCGTAACGGGCGCGGTCAGCGGCACGGGGAGTCATGGGCCAGAGCGTGCCAGACCCCGTTACCCGGGGGTAGGGGCCGGGGGCGGGACGTTCCGGTCAGATCCGCCCCGACCTGCGGCCGCGTTCCCGCGGGCCCGTCGGCAGCCTTTAGAGTGACGCCTACACGCCGGCGAACGGGCCTGCTCCGACGGCGTCACCGGTACGAGGACGAGGGGGGCCGATGAGCACCGAGGCACGACGCCCGGCCCCTCGGCCCGAGCCCTCCGCGGAGACCGCCGCCCGCCTCCGCCCCGCCCCCCACCCGTCCCCCGCCGGCACACCCCCCGGCAGTGCGCCCGCGCCTGGGGCCACGCCCGCGCCCGCGCCCCGCGCCGGGCGTCCGGCCGCGCGACCCGGCGGCCCGGCGGCGCCCCGGGGCGCCGACTCCCCGGCCGCCCGCGCCCCTTCGGCCCCACCGACACCGGCCACTCCACCGACACCGGCCGCCCCGCCCGACACCGGCCGCCCGGCCACCCCGCCCGGCGCCCAGGAGCCGCCCGCCCACCGCCCGGCCGCCGCTTCCGCATCGCACGACACCGGAACGACGCGCCCGCGCCCGGCGCCCCGGGGCGCCGACGCCCCGCCGGTGGGGCGCGAGCCGCACGGCCCCGCCCCGGAGCCCGTCCGCCCGGCCGGCGCGGGTGCCGGGCGGACGCCCTCGTCGTCCGCGACCGGCGACGGGCCCCGCCGGACGGCCTCTGCCTCCCTGCCCACGGCCGCCGGTTCGACGGCCTCCGCCCCCGGGACGGCCGCTGGGCGTTCGGCGAGCACCGGCCGCCGTTCGCCCGCCGCCCCGGACCCCGTCCGCCCGGCCGACGCGGGTGCCGGGCGGACGCCCCCGTCGTCCGCGTCCGGCGACGGCCCCCGCCGGACGGCCTCTGCCTCCCTGCCCACGGCCGCCGGTTCGACGGCCTCCGCCCCCGGGACGGCCTCCACCCCCGGGACGGCCCCTACCCCCGGGACGGCTCCCGCCCCCGGAACGGCCGCTGCCCGCTCGGCTGGTGCCGGCCGCCGTCCGGCCGCCGCCGCCATCCCGGAAGCGGCCCCTGCCGACCGCCGCCCCGCCGCCGCGGGGGACGGGCGGCCGTCCGGACCGGCCGGACCGGTACCGCCCCCGCCCCCGCGGGGGGCCGTCCCCCCGCCCCCGGCCGTGCCGCCACGGCGGCCGGACGCAGCCGCCGTCCCCGGCCCGCGCAACGCCGGTCCCACGCCCTCGGCGTCCCCGCCCGGGCCGTACCCGTTTGTGTACTGGGCCCCGCCCGAGGCGCTCCACGAGACGACCGTGCAGTTGCGGCCCGTCCGTGCTCCGCGGCGCCCCGCGCGGACCCTGGCCGCCGCCGCGTGCCTCGTTCTCGGGCTCGGGCTCGCCGGCGGGGCGGCCGCCGGCGCCTGGGTGCTCCAGGACTCCGAGGGCATCCCCGGCCGTACGGCCTACACCGAGGCCGCCACGCTCTGGCACAGCACCCCCGTCGACACCCTCTTCCCGCGCGTCCTCGACGGCGACGGCGCCGGCCCGGGCGGGGCGGACCGCGTCTGGACGCGCGTCGCCGTCGCGCCCGACGCGCCCTGTGCCACCGCGCTCCAGCCCCGGCTGGCCGCCGCCCTCGCGCCCGCCGGCTGCCTGCGCGTGCTCCGCGCCACGTACACGGACGCGACGTCCAGCAGCGTCACCACCGTCGGCATGGTCTTCATGGGGACCGACGCCGCCGGCATGACCGCCCTCCACGCCCGCTTCACCGACGGCGGCCTCGACAAGAGCCCCGACCTCATACCGCCCGCGCTCGCCGCGCCTGGCACCGTCGCGGCCCGGTTCGGCGACGCCCAGCGCGCCAGTTGGTACGTGAACGTCCTCACCGAGGTCCCCGTCGTCGTCTACGGCGTGTCCGGCTTCGCGGACGGCCGCGCCGTGCCCCGCCCCCAGCCCGCCCAGCAGGCGATGGCCAAGGGCCAGACGACCGCCCCCGCCCAGGCCGGGCTCGGCCACGAGGCGCGCGGCGTCGCGGACCGGGTGGAGCAGGGCCTGCGCGCGGCGGTCACCAGGGCGACCGAGGCGCCCGCGCGGAAGGAGGACCGGTGAAGCACCCCCACACCACCGACACCACTCGAACTACCCACGCCACTCGAACCCCCGACACCACTCGAACCACCCGCCCCACCCGGGGCGCCCGCGCCGCCCGCACGGCGGGCGCCCCGGGCACCCCCCGCCTCCTCCTCGCCGCCCTCACCGCCGCCGCCCTCGCCCTCCTCCCCGCCGCCCCCGCCCGCGCGGACGGCATCCGCGCCCGCCAGTGGGGCAACGAGGCGATCAACGCCGAACAGGCGTGGACCACCACCAGGGGCGAGGGCGTCACCGTCGCCGTCCTCGACACGGGTGTGGACGAGGACCACCCCGACCTCGCCGGCAACGTCCTGCCCGGCAAGGACCTCGTCGGCTTCGGCGCCGAGCGCGGCGACCGCGCCTGGGCCCGCCACGGCACCGCCATGGCCGGCATCATCGCGGGCCACGGACACGGCCCCGGCAACGGCGACGGCGTCATCGGGGTCGCCCCCGAGGCGAAGATCCTCCCCGTCCGCGTCATCCTCGAAGGCGCCGACAAGGCCCGCTCCCGCGCCCGCCAGACCCGCGGCGGCGCCCTCGCCCAGGGCATCCGCTGGGCCGCCGACCAGGGCGCCGACGTGATCAACCTCTCCCTCGGCGACGACAGCGAGTCCGCCCACCCCGAGGCCGCCGAGGACGCCGCCGTCCAGTACGCCCTCGCCAAGGGGGCCGTCGTCGTCGCCTCCGCCGGCAACGGCGGCGAGAAGGGCGACCGCGTCTCGTACCCCGCCGCCTACCCCGGCGTGATCGCCGTCACCGCCGTCGACCGCTTCGGCACCCGCGCCTCGTTCTCCACCAGCCGCTGGTACGCCACGGTCAGCGCGCCCGGCGTCGACGTCGTCATCGCCGACCCGGACCGCAAGTACTACGAGGGCTGGGGCACCAGCGCCGCCGCGGCGTTCGTCTCCGGCGCCGTCGCCCTCGTCCGCGCCGCGCACCCCGGCCTCACGCCCTCCCAGATCAAGAAGCTGCTCGCCGACACGGCGCAGGGCGGCCCCGAGGGCGGACGCGACGACGACAAGGGGTACGGGACGGTCGACCCGGCCGCCGCGATCGAGGCCGGCGCCGCGCTCCGCCCCGCCGACCTCAAGGCCGCCGTCACCGGCTACGACCGCGCGTACTTCGGCCCCGGCCCGCGCCGCGAACCCGGGCCGAAGGAGCCCGTCGGCCTGGTCGCCCCGGTCACGGGCGGCGTCGGCGCGCTGCTGGTGGTGACCGCCGCCGCGCTGTGGCGCACGGGGCGCCGTACGGGGTGAGCGGGACGCCCGGATAGGCTCGGCGCGTGGCGCTCAAGAACATTCCCGACCCCGGCTTCTCCGACGACGACGGCTCCGCCGACCCCGGGCTCGCCGAGGCCCTCGCGGCCTGGGCCGAGGACCGCGGCGCCGAGCCGCGCGTACTGGAGGCGCTGCGGGGGGCCCGCCTCCTCGTCCCCGTGGTCGCCGTCCTCGGCGAGGTCGAGGAGGACGGGAACGGGCTGCGCCGCGAGAAGACCAGCGACATGGCGGTGCCCACGCTCACCGCGGGCGACCGCCGCGCGCTGCCCGCGTTCACGTCCACCGACGCGCTGGCCCGCTGGGACCCGCAGGCCCGCCCCGTCGCCGTACCGCTGCACCAGGCGCTCCAGGCCGCCGCGCACGAGAAGGCCGACACGGTGGTCCTGGACATGGCGGGCCCGGTGCCGTACGAGCTGACCGGCCGGGCGCTGCTCGCCCTCGCCGAGGGCCGCACCAGCACCGACCCGCTCGCGGACCCGGCCGTCACCGACGCCGTGCGCGCGGTCGTCGCCGCCGAGCCGGCGGTGCTGCGCGCCTACCTGGGCCGCGGCGGCGGCGCCGACGGCACGCTCGCCCTGGTCCTCGCCCCGGACGCGGCGCCCGCGCAGGCGGCGCGCCGCCTGGCGGCGGCCATGGCGGCGGACGAGACGCTGAGGGCCCGCCTGGTGCGGGGCCTCGACCTGGCGCTGCTGCCGGCCGGGGCCGCCCCGCCGGGCGGGCCCTTCTACGTGAGGGGATGAGGGAGGGCGGACGGGCCGCCCGGGTCAGCCGAAGACCGGGCCGGTGTACTTCTCGCCCGGCCCCTGGCCCGGCTCGTCCGGCACCAGCGACGCCTCGCGGAACGCCAACTGGAGGGACTTCAGCCCGTCCCGCAGCGGCGCCGCGTGGAAGGAGCTGATCTCCGTCGCGCCGGCGTCCAGCAGGCCCGCCAGGGCGTGCACCAGCTTGCGGGCCTCGTCGAGGTCCTTGTACGCGTCGCCCTCCTCGGTCAGCCCGAGCTTCACGGCCGCGGCGCTCATCAGGTTCACGGCGACCGTGACGATCACCTCCACCGCGGGGACCTCCGCGATGTCGCGGGTCATGGCGGCGAAGTCGGGTCCGGGCTCGCTGGGCGTGGCGTCACTCATGCCCCACACGATAGGCGCTCCCCGGAGCGCCGGACGCCGCCCGCCCGGTTGGGCCGACCACCGGGCAACTGGTAGCCTGGTGTGACGACCGGCCGGAACCAATGAGCTCCGGCCCACAAGTGGAGGCTCCGTCTCCCACCTGGCCGTCCTCTGGGACGGCGGGTCACCGGTCAGGCGGCGCCCATCGTTCCGTACGGACGATGGACCCGCCCGAGTACAGCGCCCCGCGGTTCGCCGTGGCGGTGCTCCGGTATCGCCAGGAGCCCCGCCTGTGTCCCGTCCGGGGCATTTTTCATGCGCCGGCGCGGTTGGTCTCACCAAACACAGACGTTACGCGTCCGTCCGCCAGGCGGTCGCGTGGTGCTACCGAGGAGGATCCATCAGCGCCGAGCCCCGCATCAACGACCGGATTCGCGTTCCCGAGGTGCGACTTGTCGGTCCCAGCGGCGAGCAGGTCGGAATCGTTCCGCTCGCCAAGGCCCTGGAGCTTGCCCAGGAGTACGACCTCGACCTGGTCGAGGTCGCGGCGAACGCCCGTCCGCCCGTGTGCAAGCTCATGGACTACGGGAAGTTCAAGTACGAGTCGGCCATGAAGGCCCGTGAGGCGCGCAAGAACCAGGCGCACACGGTCATCAAGGAGATGAAGCTCCGGCCGAAGATCGACCCGCACGACTACGACACCAAGAAGGGTCACGTCGTCCGGTTCCTCAAGCAGGGCGACAAGGTCAAGATCACGATCATGTTCCGCGGACGCGAGCAGTCCCGGCCGGAGCTCGGCTACCGACTCCTGCAGCGGCTCGCGGAGGACGTCCAGGACCTCGGTTTCGTCGAGTCGAACCCGAAGCAGGACGGCCGCAACATGATCATGGTTCTCGGCCCGCACAAGAAGAAGACCGAGGCCATGGCCGAGGCCCGCGAGGCGCAGGCCGCCCGCAAGGCGGAGCGCCAGGGCCAGCCCGCCCAGGCGGACCTGCCGCCCGCCGAGGCGGACCCGTCGCCCGCCGAGGCGGACCCGTCCGCCCAGTAGCCTCCAAGGCCGTGTCCGGGGCAATCCCGCCCAGGACTCGAAACCGATCCACCTGACGCTCCCGCGCGCCGGTCCCCGGACCGGCTGGGAGCGCCACTGACGAGGAGATAACGGCGCTATGCCGAAGAACAAGACGCACAGCGGTGCCAAGAAGCGCTTCAAGATCACCGGCTCGGGCAAGGTGCTCCGCGAGCGCGCCGGCAAGCGCCACCTGCTCGAGCGCAAGTCGTCCAAGCTGACGCGCCGCCTCTCTGGCAACGCCGAGATGGCCCCGGGTGACAGCGCCAAGATCAAGAAGATGCTGGGCATCTGACCCCGATCGTCTGATCCGAAGCCCCCGAAGCCGGGACCCATTCGTTTCCGGGCCGTGTGACCACCCCCAGCGGCCCCGCTACAAGGAGTTAACAAGTGGCACGCGTCAAGCGCGCAGTCAACGCTCACAAGAAGCGCCGTGCGATCCTCGAGCAGGCCAGCGGTTACCGCGGCCAGCGCTCGCGCCTGTACCGCAAGGCGAAGGAGCAGGTCACCCACTCGCTGGTCTACAACTACAACGACCGCAAGAAGCGCAAGGGCGACTTCCGCCAGCTGTGGATCCAGCGCATCAACGCCGCCGCCCGGGCCAACGGCATCACGTACAACCGCTTCATCCAGGGTCTGAAGGCCGCCAACGTCGAGGTCGACCGCAAGATCCTGGCCGAGCTCGCGGTCAACGACGCGGGCGCGTTCGCCGCTCTCGTCGAGGTCGCCCAGAAGGCCCTCCCGAGCGACGTCAACGCCCCGAAGGCCGCCGCCTGACCTCCCCAGGCCGCCGTTCTTCCGACCGGACCCGCAGGCCCGCGCCTGCGGGTCCGGCGCGTTCGCCGTCCCGCCACGACCCCGGCCCCCGCAGCCAGAAAGAGCCGCCGAGCACCATGGGCACCCCCGAGCTGATCTCCCCGCGTTCCCCGCGCGTCGCCGCCGCGCGCCGCCTCGCCAAGCGGAACTTCCGGAGCAAGGAGCGCCGGTTCATCGCCGAGGGGCCGCAGGCCGTCCGCGAGGCCGCCGGACACCGGGGGCCGGGCGGCGGGCCGACGCTGCTCGAACTCTTCACCACCGCCGAGGCCGCCACCCGGTACGCCGACATCGTCGACACCGCCCGCGCCGCCGGCGCCCGCGTCCACCACGCCTCCGACGCCGTCCTCGCCGAGATCTCCCAGACCGTCACCCCGCAGGGCATCGTCGGCGTGTGCGGCTTCCTCGACTCGCCCTTCGAGGAGATCCTCGCGGCCCGCCCCAAGCTGGTCGCCGTCCTCGCCCACGTACGCGACCCGGGCAACGCCGGCACCGTCCTGCGCTGCGCCGACGCGGCCGGCGCCGACGCCGTCGTCCTCACCGACGCCTCCGTCGACCTGTACAACCCCAAGTCCGTCCGCGCCTCCGTCGGCTCCCTCTTCCACCTGCCGGTCGCCGTCGGCGTCCCCGTCCAGCAGGCCGTCGCCGGCCTCAAGGCCGCCGGGGCCCGCGTCCTCGCCGCCGACGGCGCGGGCGACGACGACCTCGACGCCGAACTCGACGCGGGCACCATGGGCGGTCCCACCGCGTGGATCTTCGGCAACGAGGCGTGGGGGCTCCCCGAGGAGACCCGCGCCCTCGCCGACGCCGTCGTCCGCGTCCCCATCCACGGCAAGGCCGAGAGCCTGAACCTCGCGACCGCCGCCGCCGTGTGCCTCTACGCCTCCGCCCGGGCACAGCGCGCGGCGGGAGGGTGCCGCTCCGTCACCCCGAGCTAGTAGGGTGACGGGCTCGAAGACCCGTCGCGCGACACCGAGGAGTGGGACACGGGGATGACGCTCGACACGAGCAGCCACGCGGAGGACCGCGGCGCCTTAACGCGCCGGGCGGCCCGCCCCGGCGCCCCCGCGCACGACCCCGGCGCCCCCGCGGGCCGGGGGTACGACCCGGACGAACTGCCGGACGGGCTCGTCGTCGCCGACGCCGACGGCCGGGTCGTCTGCTTCAACGCCCAGGCCGTCCGCATCACCGCCGTGCCCCGCGACCGGGCGCTCGGCCGCCGCCTGGAGGAGACCCTCCCGCTGGAGGACCTCAAGGGCCGCCGCTGGTGGCCGCTGACCGACCCCTACGGCGGCCTCGCCACCCGCACCGGCCAGCCCGAGCGGAACCTGCTGCTGCCCGGCGGCCGGGAGGTCCTCGTCGCCGCCCGGTACGTGAGGGACGAGCCGCTCGGCCCGGTCCGCCGGGTCGTGGTCACCCTCCGCGGCACCGAGGCCCGCCGCCGCACCGAGCGCGCCCACGCCGATCTGATCGCCACCGTCGCCCACGAACTGCGCTCCCCGCTGACCTCGGTCCGGGGCTTCACCCAGACCCTCCTGGCCAAGTGGGAGCGGTTCACCGACGACCAGAAGCGGCTCATCCTGGAGACCGTCGACGCCGACGCCAACCGCGTCACCCGGCTCATCACGGAACTCCTCGACATCTCCCGCATCGACTCCGGCCGGCTGGAGGTGCGCCGCCAGCCCGTCGACATCGCCGCCGCGGTCGGCCGCCACGTCCAGGGCCACACCGCCCGCGGCCAGTCGCCCGACCGCTTCTTCGTCCGCGTCCGCCGCCCCCTGCCCGACCTGTGGGCCGACCCCGACAAGATCGACCAGATCCTCGCGAACCTCCTGGAAAACGCGGTGCGCCACGGGGAGGGAACCGTCACCATCGAGGTGGCCCCCACCGGCCCGCAGGACGAGGAGAAAGGAACGGCGGTCACCGTGAGCGACGAAGGCCCCGGCATCCCCGAGGAGTCGATGGGCCGTGTCTTCACCCGCTTCTGGCGGGGGAGCACCCGCGGTGGCACCGGTCTCGGCCTGTACATCGTCAAGGGCCTCGTCGAGGCCCACGGCGGCACCATCACCGTCGGCCGCGCCCCCGCGGGCGGCGCCGAGTTCCGATTTACCCTGCCCGTGGGCGCCCCGGCGTACCTGACCCAGGGGGACTGACCCCGACGGTCCGGCCCCGGCGGCACCCACGGGCTCATCCGCGACAGCCGTACCCCGTTAGACTCGACCTTTGGCACCTTTGCGTCCTCGGTCGTCGAGCGGGGGCCCCAGCCAGCCCATTCGGAAGTACGGGAAGAGATGTCGGCACCCAACAAGTCGTACGACCCAGTCGAGGTCGAGGCACTGAAACCGGAAGAGATCGAGCGGATGCGGGACGAGGCGCTCGCCGCCTTCGCCGCCGCCGGTGATCTCGACGAGCTCGCCCACGCGAAGGTCGCCCACACGGGCGGCACCTCGCCCCTCGCCCTCGCCAACCGAGAGATCGGCGCCCTGCCCCCGCACGCGAAGGCCGAGGCGGGCAAGCGCGTCGGCCAGGCGCGCGGCGCGGTGTCCAAGGCCCTGGCCGCCCGCCAGGCCGAACTGGAGGCCGAGCGCGACGCCCGCGTGCTGGTCGAGGAGGCGGTGGACGTCACCCTCCCCTACGACCGCACCCCGGCCGGCGCCCGGCACCCGCTGACCACCCTCATGGAGCGCGTCGCGGACGTCTTCGTCTCCATGGGCTACGAGGTGGCCGAGGGCCCCGAGGCCGAGGCGGAGTGGTTCAACTTCGACGCCCTCAACTTCGTCCCCGACCACCCGGCCCGCCAGATGCAGGACACGTTCTTCGTCCAGGGGCCGGAGGGCACCCGCGGCGACGAGTCCGGCATCGTGCTGCGCACCCACACCTCGCCGGTGCAGGCGCGCACGCTCGTCGACCGCGAGCCGCCCGTGTACGTCGTCTGCCCCGGCCGCGTCTACCGCACCGACGAGCTCGACGCCACGCACACCCCGGTCTTCCACCAGATCGAGCTCCTCGCCGTCGACGAGGGCCTCACCATGGCCGACCTCAAGGGCACCCTCGACCACATGGTCCAGGCGCTGTTCGGGCCGGACATGAAGACCCGGCTCCGCCCGAACTTCTTCCCGTTCACCGAGCCGTCCGCCGAGATGGACATGCTCTGCTACGTCTGCCGCGGCGAGTCCGTCGGCGACGCGGACCGGCCCTGCCGCACCTGCGGCAGCGAGGGCTGGATCGAGCTCGGCGGCTGCGGCATGGTCAACCCCAAGGTGCTCGTCGCGTGCGGCGTCGACCCGGAGAAGTACAGCGGCTTCGCCTTCGGGTTCGGCATCGAGCGGATGCTGATGTTCCGCCACAACGTCGAGGACATGCGAGACATGGTCGAGGGTGACGTCCGGTTCACCCGGCCGTTCGGGATGGAGATCTGATGCGGGTCCCGCTTTCGTGGCTGCGGGAGTACGTCGACCTGCCGGCGACGGAGACCGGCCGTGACGTACAGGCCAAACTGATTTCGGCCGGCCTGGAGGTCGAGACCGTCGAGCAGCTCGGCGCCGGCCTCACCGGCCCGCTCGTGGTGGGCAGGGTCCTCACCATCGAGGAGCTGACCGAGTTCAAGAAGCCGATCCGCTTCTGCACCGTCGACGTCGGCCCGGCCAACGGCACCGGCGAGCCCCAGGAGATCATCTGCGGCGCCCGGAACTTCGCCGCGGGCGACAAGGTCGTCGTCGCCCTCCCCGGCGCCGTCCTGCCCGGCGACTTCCGCATCGCCGAGCGCAAGACGTACGGCCGGGTGTCCCGCGGCATGATCTGCTCCTCCGACGAGCTCGGCATGGGCGACGACGGCACCAAGGGCATCATCGTCCTGCCGCCCGAGCACGAGGTCGGCACCGACGCCACCGCCCTGCTGGAGCTGTACGACGAGGTCCTCGACATCGCCGTCACGCCCGACCGCGGCTACTGCCTGTCGATGCGCGGCGTCGCCCGCGAGACGGCCATCGCGTACGGGCTGCCGCTGCGCGACCCGGCGCTCCTCGACGTGCCCGCGCCGAACTCGTACGGCTACCCGGTCCAGGTCGCCGACCCGGTCGGCTGCTCCCGCTTCACCGCGCGCACCGTCGTCGGCCTCGACCCCGAGGCCCGGTCCCCGATCTGGCTCCAGCGCCGCCTCCAGAAGGCCGGCATGCGCCCGGTCTCCCTCGCCGTCGACGTCACCAACTACGTGATGCTCGAACTGGGCCAGCCGCTCCACGCCTACGACCGGAGCCGCCTCGACGGCCCGATCGGCGTGCGCCGCGCCGAGCCCGGCGAGAAGATCACCACCCTCGACGGCACGGTCCGCGTCCTCGACCCGGCCGACCTCGTCATCACCGACAACCGCGGCCCCATCGGCATCGCGGGTGTCATGGGCGGCGCCAACACCGAGATCGCCGACGCCGGGACCGACCCCGAGACGGGCCAGGTCCGCGGCACCACCGAGGTCGTCATCGAGGCCGCGCACTTCGACGCGATCTCCATCGCCCGCACGGCCCGCCGCCACAAGCTGTCCTCCGAGGCGTCCAAGCGGTTCGAGCGCGGCGTCGACCCGCAGGCCGCGGCCGCCGCCGCGCAGCGCACCGTCGACCTGTTGGTCCTCCTGGCGGGCGGCACGGCCGAGGCCGGCGTCACCGAGATCATCGCGCCGAGCGCCCCGCGCACGGTCGCCATGCACGCCGACCACCCCGACCGCGTCGCGGGCGTCGCCTACGGCCGCGAGACCGTCGTCCGCCGCCTCCAGGAGATCGGCTGCGACGTGTACGGGCAGGACGAGCTGGTCGTCACCGTCCCGTCCTGGCGCCCCGACCTGGCCGAGCCGAACGACCTCGCCGAGGAGGTCATCCGGCTGGAGGGCTACGAGAACCTGCCCTCGACGCTGCCCAAGCCGCCCGCCGGCCGCGGGCTCACCGAGCGCCAGCGCGTCCACCGCCGCGTGGGCCGCGCCCTCGCCGGCGCCGGCTACGTCGAGGCGCTGACCTACCCGTTCGTCAGCGAGCAGGTCTTCGACCAGCTCGACCTGCCGGCGGACGACCCGTGCCGCCGGGTCGTCAAGCTCGTCAACCCGCTCTCCGACGAGGAGCCCGCGCTGCGCACCACGCTGCTGCCCGGCCTCCTCGGCGCGCTGCGCCGCAACGACGGCCGCGGCAGCCACGACCTGGCCCTATTCGAGACGGGCCTGGTCTTCCACGTCCCCGCCGAGCCGGGTGTCGCGGTACGGCTGACCGTCGACCGCCGTCCGACCGACGCGGAGATCGCCGGCGTCAACGCCGTCCTGCCCGAGCAGCCGCGGCACGTCGCCGTGGTCCTCGCCGGGGCGCGCGAGCAGGCCGGCTGGTGGGGCAAGGGCCGCCCGGCCGACTGGGCCGACGCGGTCGAGGCCGCCCGGACCGTGGCCCGCGAGGCCGGCACCGACCTCGTCGTCCGCCAGGGCCAGTACGGCCCGTGGCACCCGGGCCGCTGCGCCGAGCTGGTCGTCGTCGTCGACGGCGCCGAGCGGATCGTCGGCCACGCCGGCGAGCTGCACCCGCGCGTCGTCAAGGCGTTCGGCCTGCCCGCCCGCACGTGCGCCATGGAGCTCGACCTCGACCTCGTCGAGCGGGCCTCCGCCGGCCCCGTGCGCGCCCCGCGGATCTCCACGTTCCCGGTGGCCACGCAGGACGTCGCCCTCGTCGTCGACGCGGGCGTGCCGGCCGCCGAGGTGGAGCGCGTGCTCCGCGAGGGCGCGGGCGAACTGCTGGAGTCCATCCGGCTGTTCGACACGTTCACCGGCGAGCAGATCGGCGAGGGCAAGAAGTCCCTGGCGTACGCGCTGCGGTTCCGCGCCGAGGACCGTACGCTGACCGTCGAGGAGGCCACGGCCGCCCGTGACGCCGCCGTGGCGCTCGCCGCGGAGCGCACCGGGGCGGTGCTGCGCGGCGCCTGACGTACCGTCAGGAAACTGCCCGTCGCCCGTACGGAGGGGCGCGTCCGGACCGCCGGATGCGCCCCTTTCCGCCTTTCCGCGGCCGGGGAGCCGGGGGCGTTCGCACGGTTTCTCACTCATCCGGGTGAGAAGTCTGGTGGACGTTCCCCGCGAGACGGGACGATCGACAGAATCGTCCCGACCGCGACAAGGGGCCTGAAGAAGGGCGGTCCGCATGATCCGTAGATGGTCCCGGAAGCCCTGTGCGCGCGGAGTCGGCCCGCTCGCCCCCCTGGCCCCGCCGGTGCCGTGGAGCGCCGCCGCGACGGGCAAGCCGATATGCCCGCCGGCCCCGGCCCGGCCGGACGACATGGTGACGCGGATCGCCGGCGGCGCCCTCCTCTTCGCGGTCGGCACGGGCCTGGTCGTGGGCGTCTGCCGGAGCCTGCGCCGCGAGCTGCGGCAGACCCGGGCCGTCGCCCAGGCAGCCCAGCGGGTCCTGCTGCGCCCGCTGCCGTCCCGCCTCGGCGGGCTGTCCGTCGCCGGCACGCAACTGCCGGCCCTGCCGGGGGCGGTCGTCGGCGGCGACCTGTACGAGGCGGTGGCCACCCCGTACGGCGTGCGCGTGATCATCGGCGATGTGCGGGGCCACGGGCTGGCCGCGCTCGGCGCGGTCGCCGCCGTCCTGGGCAGCTTCCGGGAGGCGGCGTACGAGGAGCCGGGGCTCGGCGGCCTGCTGCGGCGGCTCGACCGGGCGCTCCAGCGGTACGTGGGGGAGCGGACGCGGGACGAGGGCGCCGGGCACCCGGCGTCGGGAAGCCCCCCGGCCGAGGAGTTCGTCACCGTCCTGCTGCTGGACATCCACCACAACGGCGACGTGCTGGTCCTCAACTGCGGCCACCCCTGGCCGTACCGGATCGGGGCCGCGGCCGAGCCCCTCGCGGCCGGGGAGCCGCTGCCGCCGCTCGGTGCGTTCCCGCTGCCGGACACCCTGCCCGTGCGGCGCTGCGACCGGCTGCTGCCGGGCGAGGCGCTGTTCCTCCACACGGACGGCGCGGGGGAGGCGCGGGACGCCGCCGGCCGGTTCTTCCCGCTGGAGGAGGTGCTCGGCCGGATCGCGCGGCGGGCGCCGCGGACGCCGGCCGCCGTCATCGAGGACGTCCGGGCGGCGCTGCTGGCGCACACGGGGGGCCGTCTCGCGGACGACGTGTCCTTCGTCGTCGTCCGCGACGACCGGGTGCCCGCGGAGCGCGTCCTGGTGCCGGCCCGCACCGGGGAGCCCGGCCCGCACCGCACCCGGCCCGCGCCGTCCTCCCGGTAGCGGCTGGACGCGGACGGTGCGGACCGGCGCCCCCACCCGCCCCGCCGGAACGTGTCGGGCGGACCGGCGGGGCGGGCGGCGCGCGGACGGTCCGCCGCCCGCACGAGGGGGGAGCCGGCGGCCCGGCCGCCTCCCGGGAGGCGTCAAGTCAACCGGACCCCGGCGCATGGCGGGAGAGTGCGCGGGGCACGCATACGGGCACTTCATTCACACCCCGTGCGAATCGGGCACCCCGTCGCGGGGCGCCCGGCGGAACACGGCACCCTGAGGGGCACCCATGCAGCCCAACACCCTGCTCGACGCCCTGCTCGACGAGGCGGGGATGTCCCACGCGGGCCTGGCCGCCCACGTCAACCAGGCGGGCCGCGCACGCGGTCTGGCGCTGCGGTACGAGCACACGGCGGTGGCGCGCTGGCTGAGGGGCCAGCGGCCTCGCGGCCAGGTGCCGGACCTGATCTGCGAGGTGCTGGGCGCCCGGCTGGGCCGCCCGGTCGCGCTGGACGACATCGGGCTGGGCGTACCGGGGAACGGGACCGCCCCGCCGCACGGGACGCCGCTGTCCGGGTTCGTGGAGCGGGCCACGGCGCTGTGGCGGTCCGACGAACAGCAGCGCCCGCACCTGCGGGGGGTCGCCGCGGTGACCGGGACACCGGCGGTGATGCCGGTGTGGGAGTGGGAGAACCCGCCCGAGGACGCCGACGTGTCGCGCGACGGCCACACGCGCGTCAGCGCCTCCGACATCGAGACGCTCCGCGCGGCCCGGGCCCACTACGAGCTGATGTACCGCAGGACCGGGGGCATCGCGACCCGTGCGCGGATCGTCGGGTTCCTCAACGCGGAGACGGCCCCGCTGCTGCGCGGCGCCTACGGAGACGCGCTGGGGCGGCGGTTGCACCGGGCAGCGGGCGGGCTGGTCGCGGTGGCGGGCATCTGCGCGTACGACTCCGACGAACTGGGCCTGGCGCAGCGCTACTTCCACCAGGCCCTGCGGCTGGCGAAGGCGAGCGGCGACCGCGGGCTGGGCGCCTACGTCATCGCGCTGCTGGTCAACCAGGCGCTGTTCATGGGGGAGTACCGGCAGGCCGTGGCGTTCGCGGAGGCGGCGCTGCGGGCGGCCCGGCAGCGGGTCACCCCGGCGCTCGCCGCCGACCTGTACGCGATGCAGGCGAAGGCGTACGCGCACCTCGGCGACGGGCCGGAGGCGCTGCGGTGCGTCCACCGCGCGGAGTGGGAGGCGGAGCGGATCAGACCCGGCCACGAGCCGGACGAGACCGGGTACGTCCAACCGGGGCTGGTCAACGTGCAGGTGGCGGAGGCGTTGCTGCGTCTGGGTGACCTCCCCGGGGCGCGGGAGAACGCCGTCGCCGCCGTGCGGACGCCGGCGCACGACCGGGGACGGGTCCACCGGCTGGCGATTCTCAGCCAGATCCAACTGAGCCAGGGGGAGCCCGACGGGGCGGCGAGGACGGCGGCGGAGATGGCCGAGCGGGCCCGCGGGATGGAGTCGCAGCGGCTCAGGGGCCGTCTGCGGGAGGTGCGGGAGCGTCTGGTGGCCAGTGGCTCGGGTGACGCGGAAGAGGCGGCCGAGCGGATCGAAGCGGCCCTGCGCGTTCCGGTCTGACGGGGCGGCTGCTGCGATATTGCCACCAACACGTCGGAAGGTGGCAGGACCGTGGAGTGGACGAACCTCAGCGAGAAGACCGTGTACGAGAACCGCTGGTTCAAGGTGAACCTGGCCGACGTCGCCCTCCCCGACGGGCGGCGCCTCGACCACTTCCTCATCCGGCTCCGCCCGGTCGCCGCGGCCACCGCCGTCAACGAGGCCAACGAGGTGCTGCTGCTGTGGCGGCACCGGTTCATCACCGACACCTGGGGCTGGGAGCTGGCCGCGGGGGTCGTCGAGGACGGGGAGGCCGTCGAGGCCGCCGCGGCGCGCGAGATGGAGGAGGAGACCGGCTGGCGCCCCGGCCCGCTCCGGCACCTGCTGACCGTCGAGCCGGCGAACGGCCTCACCGACGCCCGCCACCACCTGTACTGGTCCCCGGAGGCCACCTACATCGGCGAGCCGGAGGACGCCGTCGAGTCCACCCGCCGCGCGTGGATACCGCTCGAACTCATCCCCGACATGGTCGCCCGCGGGGAGGTCCCGGCCGCCAACACGGCGGCCGGCCTGCTGATGCTGCACCGTCTGCGCCTGGGGTGACCGGCGGGCGCGGGGGCCGGGTCCGGCGGGCGCCGGCCCCCCGGGCTCAGGAGTACGCGTAGAAGCCCGAGCCGGTCTTGCGGCCCAGGCGGCCCGCGTCCACCATGCGCTGGAGCAGCGGGGGAGCCGCGTACAGGGGCTCCTTGTACTCGGCGTACATCGAGTCGGCGACCGACGCGACCGTGTCGAGGCCGATCAGGTCGGACAGCTTGAGCGGGCCCATGGGGTGGGCGCAGCCCATCTCCATGCCGTTGTCGATGTCCTCGCGGCTGGCGATGCCGGACTCGAACATCCGGATCGCCGACAGCAGGTACGGGATCAGCAGCGCGTTCACCACGAAGCCGGACCGGTCCTGGGCGCGGATCGCGTGCTTGCCGAGCACCTTCCCGACCACGTCCTGGGCCCGGCTGATCGTGCTCTCCGAGGTGGTCAGCGCAGGAATCAGCTCGACCAGCTGCTGGACCGGCGCCGGGTTGAAGAAGTGGATGCCGATGACCTGGTCGGGGCGGGAGGTCGCCACGGCCAGCTTCACCAGCGGGATGGACGACGTGTTGGACGCCAAGATGGCGTCCTGCCGGGTCACCACCTGGTCGAGGACCTGGAAGATCTCCGTCTTGACCTGCTCGTTCTCGACGACCGCCTCGATGACCAGGTCGCGGTCGGCGAACTCCCCGAGGTCGGTCGTGAAGCTCAGCCGGGCCAGCGTCGCGTCGCGCTCCTCCTCGCTGATCTTGCCGCGCTGGGCGGCCTTGTCGAGGGAGTTGTACAGCCGGGTACGGCCGATCTCCAGCGCCTCGCCGGTGGTCTCGGCCACCTTGACCTCGAGGCCGCTGCGGGCGCACACCTCCGCGATGCCCGCGCCCATCTGACCGCAGCCCACCACTCCGACGCGTGCAATGTCGGCCATTGAGTCCGTCACCTCGTGCCTTTCGCTGATCTTCGGGTGGCGGGGCGGCCGTATGGTTCCGGCACCCCCGCCTCGACCCCACGACGTTACTCCGTTCGCGCGGATCGACGGCCGTCCGGGCCGGGCATGCTCTGCGGGACGGACATGCGGTCCGGCGCGCCCGCTCCCGTCCCCCGGGTGCACGGGGCGCGAGGCGGTCGCGACGATCACGGAGGTCCGGGAGCGCCGGGAGTACCGGTGGAGACCGGAGCGGACCGGGGACCGACGGGAAGGCTGGGGTGGCACATGAGGTACGGGAACGGCGGCGTCGGGCGGCGCGGACTGGTCGCGGCAGCGGCGGGGCTGGTGGCGTCGCTGCTGGTCTCCGGCGACGCGACCGGCCTGGCGGGACCGGAACCGGGGGAGCGGGACGACGGGGACGGCAAGCACCGGCGCGGCGGCGCGGGCGCGGAGGAGTTCCGGGGGATGTGGGTGGCGACGGTCACCAACCGCGACTGGCCCTCCCGCGCCGGACTGCCCGCGGCCGACCAGCGCGCCGAGCTGATCGCCCTGCTCGACCAGGCCGTGAAGCGCCGTCTCAACGTGGTGATCCTCCAGGTGCGGCCGACCGCCGACGCCCTGTGGCCCTCGCCGTACGAGCCGTGGGCCCAGTGTCTCACCGGCGTCCAGGGCAAGGACCCCGGCTGGGACCCGCTCGGCACCGCCGTCGCGGAGGCCCACCGGCGCGGCCTGCACCTGCACGCCTGGTTCAACCCGTACCGCGTCGCCACGCACGCCGACCCCTCGCGCCTGGCCGCGGACCACCCGGCGCGCCGCAACCCGGACTGGGTCGTCCCCTACGGCGGGAAGCTCTACTACAACCCGGGCCTGCCGCAGGTCCGGCGGTTCGTCCAGGACGCGATGCTCGACGCCGTGCGCCGCTACGACCTCGACGCCGTCCACTTCGACGACTACTTCTACCCCTATCCGGTGGCCGGGCAGGTCTTCGACGACGACGCGGCCTACGAGGCGCACGGCGGCGGCTTCCCCGACCGGGCGGCCTGGCGGCGGGACAACGTCGACCGTCTGGTCGCCGAGATGTCCGCGCGGATCAAGGCGGTCAAGCCGGACGTGGGGTTCGGCATCAGCCCCTTCGGCATCTGGCGCAACGCCACGACCGACCCGCGCGGCTCCGACACGCGCGGCCTGCAGGCCTACGACGACCTGTACGCCGACACCCGCGGATGGGTCAAGGAAGGCTGGGTCGACTACATCGCCCCCCAGCTGTACTGGCACATCGGCTTCGGCACCGCCGACTACGCCACGCTCGTGCCGTGGTGGGACGACGTGGTGCGCGGCACCGGCGTCCACCTGTACGTGGGGGAGGGCCTGTACCGGGCCGGGGACCCGGCGGCGCCCGCCCCGTGGCAGGACCCGGCGGAGCTGTCCCGGCACCTCACCCTCGCCCGCGGCCACGACCACGTGCTGGGGCACGCCTTCTTCGGCGCCCGGGACGTGGTCGCGGACCGGATCGGGGCGATGGCCAGGGTCGTGGCCGACCACTACCCGACACCGGTCCGCCCTCCGGGATGGTGAGACGCACGGGAGACGGGACGGGGCGGGGCCGGTCAGGGGCCCGCCTCGAACCGCTCCTTGTGACGCACGACGGCGTCCGGGCCCGGGGACATCACGGCCTCGTGCCCGTCGTCGTCGAAGCGGACGCGGTACGGCGGGTGGCCGTGCTCGCCGAGGACCTCGACGATCTCGGCCGTACGGTCGTGCCGGCCGACGACCCGGCCGTGCACCAGCAGCTTGTCGCCCACGGTTGCTTCCATCGGGAGTGACCTCCTCGCGTCGGTATCTCCGCATACGGTCGATATCTCCGTATGGGGGAGTCTACGTCCGGACATGTGGTCCGCGTCACTCGGAGCACCCCCGCCCGCCTCAGAAGACGGGCGCCGACCCGGTGAGGAACTCCGCGCCGTCCAGCAGCTCCGGCGACAGCCGCACCCCGGTCAGCCGCTCCGCGAGGGCGAACGCCGCCTCCGTCGTCACTTCGAGGTCCGCGTCGTCCTCGCGCAGGTCGAAGCCCACCTCCCGCATCAGCGCCACCGCCCCGTCCGGGTCCGCGCCGTCCCGCGCGCAGGGGAACAGCGGCTCGAAGTGGAGCCGCAGCCCGCCGTCCGCGTACCGGCTGAAGTGGTCCACCGCGTTCACGTTCCGGAAGTGCGTGACCAGCTCCGTGCCCCGCGACAGGGGGACCGCCGCCTCGTCGAGGCTGCCCAGGTACCCGTTCGGCTCGACCATCAGCGTCCAGCCGTCCACCGCGCAGAGGCCCAGGAAGTGCCGGTCGCCGCCGGACGCCTTCCACGCCTCCCCCGCGGCCTCGACCAGCGCGGCTATCCCCGTCACCCGGCCGTCCGCACGCGCGCGCAACCGCCCGAGCGCCTCCACGGGGGACACCGCGTGCACCAGCGTCACGCAGTACGCCTCGATCAGCTCCGGGCAGTGGTCACCGAGCCAGCGGTAGTCGGCAGCAGTCGCGTCCATGCCTCCGATCGTGGCACCCGCCACTGACAACGGGCCTCCCCCCTGCGAACGTTCGACCATGAAGGAGACGATCGCTTTCGGCCCGTACGAGATCTCGACCGACCCTGCCCGACTCGACCGCGCACGGATCCACCGGTGGCTGTCCACCGACGCGTACTGGGCGCTCGGCCGCAGCCGCGAGAAGCAGGACCGCGCCATCGACGGCTCGCTCAACTTCGGCGCGTACGAGGGGGAGAGCGGCACCATGGCCGCGTACGCGCGGGTCGTCACCGACCTCGCGACCTTCGCCTGGCTCTGCGACGTGTACGTCGACCCCGCCGCCCGCGGCGGGGGCCTCGGCACCGCCCTGGTCTCGGCGGTCCGCGACCACCTGGCCCCGTACGGCCTCAAGCGCGTCGCGCTGGCCACGCAGGACGCCCACGGCGTGTACGAGAAGATCGGCTTCAGGCCCCTGGAGGACCCGCGCCACTGGATGGCCCTGGACCTCCGGTAGCGCCGGGCGGGCGGGCGCCCCGCCCGCGGCACGCCCGCCCGCCCGGCACCCGCTAGCCTGAACCCCACGATGAACCGTTTGACCACGTCATGGGGCGACCACGCGCTCACCCGCTTCCCCGAGCACCCCCGCGACCCCCTCCGCGCCTGGGACGCCGCCGACGAGTACCTGCTGAGGTACCTCGCGGAGCCCGGCGCCCCCGCGCTCTCGGGCACCGTGGCCGTGGTCGGCGACCGCTGGGGCGCGCTCGCCACCGCGCTCGCCGGCCACCCGGGACCGGGCGAGCTGGTCCAGATCACCGACTCGTACCTCGGCCGCGAGGCCACCCGCGCCAACCTGGCCCGCGCCGGCCGCGCCGGGGACCGCGTCCGCCTCCTGACGACCCGGGACGCCCCGCCCGCCCGCGTCGACGCCCTGCTGGTCCGCGTCCCCAAGAGCCTGGCGCTCCTGGAGGACCAACTGCACCGCCTCGCGCCCGCCCTCCACGCCGGGACGGCCGTCGTCGGCACGGGCATGGTCAAGGAGATCCACACCTCCACGCTCGCCCTCTTCGAGCGGCTCGTCGGCCCCACCCGCACCTCCCTCGCGGTGAAGAAGGCCCGGCTCGTCCACACGACCCCCGACCCGGCCCTCCACCGCCCCCCGAACCCCTGGCCGCACCGGTACGCGCTGCCCGGCGACGCCCCGGCGGTGGCCGGGCTGACCGTCGTCAACCACGCGGGCGTCTTCTGCGCCGACCGGCTCGACATCGGCACCCGCCTGTTCCTCGGGCACCTGCCGAGCGGCCTCGGCGGGGCCCGCGTCCTCGACCTGGGCTGCGGCAACGGTGTGGTCGGCCTCGCGGTCGCGGTCGCGGAACCCGACGCCGAGGTGATCCTCACCGACGAGTCGTACCAGGCGGTCGCCTCCGCCGAGGAGACGTTCCGGGCCTCCGCGCCGCCCGGCGCCAAGGCGCGCTTCGTGGTCGGCGACTCCGCGGCGGACGTCCCGGACGGCTCCGTCGACGTGGTCCTGAACAACCCGCCGTTCCACAGCCACCAGGCCCTCAGCGACGCGACCGCCCGCCGGATGTTCGCCGCCGCGCGCCGCGTCCTGCGCAGCGGGGGCGAACTGCGCGTCGTCGGCAACCGCCACCTCGGCTACCACGTGGCCCTGCGCCGGATGTTCGGCAACTGCGAGGTCGTCGGGAGCGACCCGAAGTTCGTGGTGCTGCGCGCCGTGAAGCGCTGACCTACCGGTCCCCTCCCGCCCGGGCGCGCCGGTGCGCGGCCACCCGTTCGCGGGTCGCGCACCGCCGCGAGCAGTAGCGGCGCGGCACCCCGCTGCCCAGTGCCAGGTACACGTTCCCGCAGCCCGGCGCCGCGCAGACACCGCCCGGCGGGCGCTGCCGGTCCCAGACGAGGACCGCCAGGCACAGGCACGACGAGGCCAGGAACCACTCGCCCCACGGGGCGTCGTCCGACCCGTCCAGGTGCGGGTGCCAGGGGCTGTCGCCGCCGTGCGAGGCGAGCCGCAGCGGGCCGGGGCCGCGGGCGAGGAGCCGGTTCAGCTCCGCGACGGCCGCGTCGAGGCCGTCGGCGGCGAACACCCCGCGCAGGGCCAGCGCCGCCGCCCGCATCTCCGCCACGTCCCGCCCGGAGACGGCGACCGGCTCGTTCTCGCCGTGCTCCCGCAACAGCGCGGCGACCGCTCCGGGCGTGGGGGAGGGGTCGTCGCTGGTCAGGGCGTTGACCAGGGCCTCGGTGCGGCGGGCGACGGCCCGCACGGAGTGGCGGGAGGAGCGGTCGTCGGCGTACACCCCTGGAATGTAACGCATCTGGTGCGGTTTTCCGTTACGCACGTAACGTGCCGCGCGTGAGAGACCGCCACGCCCTCGCCCGGTACGCGGCCGGTGCCGCCGTCGCCCGCACGGGCGACGAGATGGCCGGCCCCGCGCTGCTCCTCGCGGGGCTCGCCGTCACCGGATCGTCCGCCACCGCCTCCGCCCTGCTCGCCGCGAGCACCGCCGCCGCGGCGGTCGGCGGCCCCGTGCTCGGCGCACTGCTGGACCGCTCGGCGCGGCCCGGCCGGCTGCTCGCCGGGGCGCTCGCCGGTCAGGCCGCGGGCCTCGCCGCCGTCCTGGTGTGCCTCGGACGCGCCCCGGCGGCCGTACCCCTCCTGATCGCGGCCGCCTCCGGGCTGCTGGCCCCGGCCCTGTCCGGCGGCTGGACCGCCCAGCTCCCGCGGGTCGCGGGCCCGCGGAGCCTGCCGCGCGCCACGGCCCTCGACGCGATGACCTTCCACGTCGCCGCCCTCGTCGGCCCCGCCCTGACGGCCGCCGTGGCCACCCTGTACGGCGCCGGGGCGGCCGTCCTCACCGCGGCGGCCCTGCTGGCGGCGGCCCTCCCGGCGGCCCGCGCCCTCCCTCGCGCGGCGGCGCCCCCGCCGCGCTCCGGGCGCCTGGCCGGGGAGGTCGCCGCCGGGTTCCGCGCCCTCGCCCGCACCCCCGCGCTGGCCCGGGTGACCGGCGCGTCCGTCCTGTCCTGCGCGGCGCAGGGCGTCCTCGTCGCCTGTACGCCCCTGCTGGGCGAGCGGCACCTCGGCGGCGCCGGACACGGGGCGCTGCTCCTCGCCGTCCTCGCGGGCGCCGCGCTCGCCGCGAACGCCGTGCTCGCGCGGCTGCGCCGGCCACCGGCCCCGGAGACCCTGTTCCGCGCGGCCACCCTCCTCCAGGGCGCCGCCCTGCCGCTCGCCGCGGTCGCCGGCCACCCCGCGCCGCTCGCGGCGGCCGTGGTGCTCGTGGCGGCCGCGGTGCTCGCGGGCCTGGGCGAGGGGCCGCAGCTCACGGCGCTGTTCGCGATCCGGCACCGCGAGGCGCCGCCCCGGCTGCGCGGTCAGGTCTTCACGACCGGCGCCAGTCTCAAGACCAGCGGCTTCGCGCTCGGAGCGGCCGCCGCCGGCCCGCTCGCCGACGTCTCCCTGCCGGGCGTCCTCCTGGCGGCCGCCGCCGTCCACCTCCTGGCCGCGGCCGTCACCGCTCCGGCAGGGCGGTGCCGCACCGCGCGCAGAAGCGCACCTCGGCGCCCTCGGGCGCGAGCCGGCCGCACTCCGGGCACACCCGGTCCAGCAGGCACACCGGCTCGCCGCCGGCCCGCTCCGCCCCGGGCGCCCGGCCGATCGTCATCCCGGGACGCCGGCGGTGCACCGTGAGGTAGTCGAGCCCGTGCGGGCCCGCCGTCAGCCCCCGCCGGGAACCGCGCGGCAGCCACACCACGCACCCGGCCTCCAGCGCCTCCGCCCCGCCGTCCGCCTCCAGTTCGCCGCGGCCGTTCACCACGAACACCAGCACGTCCAGGTCCGGCTCCACGTGGACGGCCACCCCCGCCCCGGGGGCCAGCCGCACCACGTTCGCGTCGAGCTGCCGCTCCTGGACGGCGAGCCTCCACAGGGCGCCGCCCCGGTCCGCCGGCATCGCACGGACGAGATCGGCCATCCGGGCGAGCACGCTCGCCGCCGGGGACGCTGCCACGGTGTTCCTCCCGGGAACGAGAACGGGGACACGGCCCGGGGATCGTAACGACTCCCGCGCCCCGGCGTCCCCCCGGCGCGCGAAGGCCCGGCCCGCGCGGGCGGCGGCGGTGACGCCGGACGACCTTTGAATAAAACTGCGTGAGTACGTATAGTCATGCCATCCAGAAGGAGGGTCCGATGACGGTACGTGTGGCAGTGGCGGGTGCGAGCGGATACGCGGGCGGGGAACTGCTCCGCCTGCTGCTCGCGCACCCCGGCGTCGAGATCGGCGCGCTGACCGGCAACTCCAACGCGGGCCAGAGGCTCGGGGCGCTGCAGCCGCACCTCGCCCCGCTCGCCGACCGCGTCCTGGAGCCGACCACCGCCGAGGCCCTCGCCGGGCACGACGCGGTCTTCCTCGCCCTGCCGCACGGCCAGTCCGCCGCCGTCGCCGAGCAGCTCGGCGACGAGGTGCTGGTCGTCGACATGGGCGCCGACTTCCGGCTGAGGGACGCCGCCGACTGGGAGCGGTTCTACGGCTCCCCGCACGCCGGGACCTGGCCCTACGGCCTCCCCGAACTGCCGGGCGCCCGCGCCGCGCTGGAGGGGTCCAGGCGCGTCGCGGTGCCCGGCTGCTACCCGACCGCCGTGTCGCTCGCGCTGTTCCCGGCGTACGCGCACGGCCTCGCCGAGCCCGAGGCGGTGGTCGTGGCCGCGTCCGGCACCTCCGGCGCGGGCAAGGCGCCCAAGCCGCACCTGCTCGGCTCCGAGGTGATGGGCTCCATGACCCCCTACGGCGTCGGCGGGAGCCACCGGCACACCCCGGAGATGGCCCAGAACCTCGGCGCCGTCGCCGGGGAGCCCGTCACCGTGTCGTTCACGCCCACCCTCGCGCCCATGTCCCGCGGCATCCTCGCCACGTGCAGCGCCAAGGCGCGGCCCGGGACGACGGGGGAGGCCCTCCGGGCGGCGTACGAGAAGGCGTACGCCGACGAGCCGTTCGTGCGCCTCCTCCCCGAGGGGCAGTGGCCCGCCACGGCGTCCGTCCAGGGCTCCAACGCCGTCCAGGTGCAGGTCGCGTACGACGGGACGGCCGGCCGGCTCATCGCCGTCAGCGCCATCGACAACCTGACCAAGGGCACCGCCGGCGGCGCGGTGCAGAGCATGAACATCGCCCTCGGGCTCCCCGAGGAGACCGGACTTTCGACGATCGGAGTCGCACCGTGAGCGTCACGGCAGCCAAGGGGTTCACGGCGGCGGGCATCGCCGCCGGGATCAAGGAGAACGGCAACCCGGACCTGGCCCTCGTGGTCAACAACGGACCCCGCCGCGCCGCCGCGGGCGTCTTCACCTCCAACCGCGTCAAGGCCGCCCCCGTCCTGTGGTCCGAGCAGGTCCTCGCGTCCGGCGAACTGGCCGCCGTCGTCCTCAACTCGGGCGGTGCCAACGCCTGCACCGGCCCGCGGGGCTTCCAGGACGCCCACGCCACCGCCGAGAAGGCCGCCGAGGTCCTCGGCGTCGGCGCGGGCGAGGTCGCCGTCGCGTCGACCGGCCTCATCGGCCTCCTCCTCCCCATGGACAAGCTCCTGCCCGGCGTCGAGAAGGCCGCCGCCGAGCTGTCCGAGCACGGCGGCGAGAAGGCCGCCATCGCCATCAAGACCACCGACACGGTCCACAAGACCGCCGTCGTCACGCGCGACGGCTGGACGGTCGGCGGCATGGCCAAGGGCGCCGGCATGCTCGCCCCCGGCCTCGCCACCATGCTCGTCGTCCTCACCACCGACGCCGACGTCGACGCCCCCGAGCTGGACAAGGCGCTGCGGGCCGCCACCCGCGTCACCTTCGACCGGGTCGACTCCGACGGCTGCATGTCCACCAACGACACCGTCCTGCTCCTCGCCTCCGGCGCCTCCGGGACCACCCCCGCGTACGACGACTTCGCGGACGCCGTACGGGAGGTCTGCGACAGCCTCGGCCGCCAGCTCATCGGCGACGCCGAGGGCGCCTCCAAGGACATCCGCGTCGAGGTCGTGGGCGCCGCGTCCGAGGCCGACGCCGTCGAGGTCGGCCGGTCCATCGCCCGCAACAACCTCCTGAAGTGCGCCATCCACGGCGAGGACCCCAACTGGGGCCGCGTCCTCTCCGCGATCGGCACCACCGGCGCCACCTTCGAACCGGACCGGCTCAACGTCGCCATCAACGGCGTCTGGGTCTGCAAGAACGGCTCCGTCGGCGAGGACCGCGACCTCGTCGACATGCGCTACCGGGAGGTCACCATCACCGCCGACCTCGCCGCGGGCACCGAGTCCGCCGTCATCTGGACCAACGACCTCACCGCCGACTACGTCCACGAGAACAGCGCCTACAGCTCATGAGCACCCGCAAGCACACCGCGCTCCCGAAGGCGCAGATCCTCATCGAGGCGCTGCCCTGGCTCACCCGCCACCACGGCAGGACGGTCGTCATCAAGTTCGGCGGCAACGCCATGGTCGACGAGGCCCTGAAGGCGGCCTTCGCCCAGGACGTCGTCTTCCTCCGGCACGCCGGCCTCAAGCCCGTCGTCGTGCACGGCGGCGGCCCCCAGATCAGCGCCGCCCTCGACCGGCACGGCCTGGTCAGCGAGTTCAAGGCCGGTCTGCGCGTCACGACGCCCGAGGCGATGGACGTCGTACGGATGGTCCTCGCCGGCCAGGTCCAGCGCGAACTCGTCGGGCTGCTCAACCAGCACGGCCCGTTCGCCGTCGGCCTCACCGGCGAGGACGCCCACACGATCACCGCCACCCGGCACCAGCCGCTCATCGACGGCGAGCCCGTCGACATCGGCCGCGTCGGGGAGATCACCGCCCTCGACACGGGCGCCATCGAGGCGCTCCTCGCCGACGGCCGCATCCCCGTCGTGTCGTCGATCGCCCGATCGGAGGACGACGGACATGTCTACAACGTCAATGCTGATACGGCGGCTGCGGCACTCGCTGCGGCGCTGGGCGCCGAGACGCTGATGGTCCTCACCGACGTCGAGGGTCTCTACGAGGACTGGCCGAACAGCGACGAGGTCATCAGCCGCCTCACCGCCACCGAGCTGGAGAGGCTGCTGCCCGAGCTCTCCAGCGGCATGGTCCCCAAGATGGAGGGCTGCCTCCACGCCGTACGCAACGGCGTCCGCACCGCCCGCGTCATCGACGGGCGCGTCCAGCACTCGATCCTGCTGGAGATCTTCACCGACGAGGGCATCGGCACCATGGTCGTGCCCGACGAACAGGAGGCACCCGCATGAGCAACGAGGAGCTCACCCAACGCTGGCGGTCCGCCCTCGCGGACAACTACGGCACGCCCCGCCTCCCGCTCGTGCGCGGCGAGGGCACCCGCGTCTGGGACGCCGACGGCAAGGAGTACCTGGACTTCGTCGGCGGCATCGCGGTCAACGCGCTCGGCCACGCCCACCCGGCGGTCGTCCGGGCGGTCGGCGAGCAGATCGCCTCCCTCTCCCACGTCTCCAACCTCTTCGTCGCCGAGCCGCCCGTCGCCCTCGCCGAACGGCTCCTCCAACTGTTCGACCGCCCGGGCCGGGTCTACTTCTGCAACTCGGGCGCCGAGGCCAACGAAGCCGCCTTCAAGATCGGGCGCCTGACGGGCCGCCGGCACATGGTGGCCACCGACGGCGGCTTCCACGGCCGCACCATGGGCGCCCTCGCCCTCACCGGCCAGCAGGGCAAGCGGGAGCCGTTCCACCCCCTCCCCGGCGACGTGACGCACGTCCCGTACGGTGACGTGGACGCCCTGCGGGCCGCGGTCACCACCGACACCGCCCTCGTCGTCGTCGAGCCGATCCAGGGCGAGCACGGCGTCGTCGTCCCGCCCAAGGGCTACCTGGAGGCGGCCCGCGAGATCACCCGCGCCACCGGGACCCTCCTCGTCCTCGATGAGGTGCAGACCGGCGTCGGCCGCTGCGGCCACTGGTTCGAGCACCAGGCGCACGGGGTCGAGCCCGACGTCGTCACCCTCGCCAAGGGCCTCGGCGGCGGCCTCCCCCTCGGCGCGACCGTCGTGTTCGGCGAGGCGGCCGACCTCCTCAAGCCCGGCCACCACGGCAGCACGTTCGGCGGCAACCCCGTCTCCTGCGCCGCCGGACTCGCCGTCCTCGACACCCTCGCCGCCGAGGGAACCCTCGACCAGGTCAAGCGCCTCGGCGAGCGCCTGCGCGAGGAGATCGAGGCCCTGGGACACCCGCTGGTCTCCCACGTCCGCGGCGCGGGCCTCCTGCTGGGTATCGTGCTCACCGAGCCCCTCGCACCGCGGGTGCAGCAGGCGGCTCAGGACGCCGGCCTCCTGGTGAACGCGCCCGCCCCCGATGTCGTCCGGCTCATGCCGCCGCTGATCGTCGGGGACGACGACGTGGACGTGTTCCTCCGGGTCCTGCCCGGCGTCCTGGACGAGGCCAGCGGGGAGAGACGAGCCGGAGAATGACACAGCGATGAGCGAGGCGCAGGACAACGGCCACGGCGGCCCGTCCGTACCGCAGACCCGTACGGCGCGGCACCGCAGGATCGTGGACATCCTCAACCGGCAGCCGGTGCGCTCGCAGAGCCAACTGGCCAAGCTCCTCGCGGACGACGGACTGAGCGTCACCCAGGCGACGCTCAGCCGCGACCTCGACGAGCTGGGCGCGGTGAAGATCCGCAACACGGGCGGCGAGCTGATCTACGCCGTGCCGAGCGAGGGCGGCTTCCGCACGCCCCAGGCGCCGCTGGGCGAGTCCGCCAAGGAGGAGCGCATGCGGCGCCTCTCCGGCGAACTCCTCATCTCCGCCGAGGCGTCCGCCAACCTGGTCGTCCTGCGCACGCCGCCCGGGGCGGCCCAGTTCCTCGCCTCGGCCATCGACCAGGCGGAGCTCCACGCCATCCTCGGCACCATCGCGGGCGACGACACGCTGCTGCTCATCTCCCGCGACCCGGCCGGCGGGCAGGCCCTCGCCGACCACCTGCTGCGCCTGGCGCAGAAGGAGCGCTGAGGGCCGCCGCCCGCGCGGCGCTCAGGCGCCCGCCCATCCGATCGCGATGCGCGGGCGCGCGTCCGGGCGGATCCACCGCAGGATGCGCTCCATCGCCTCCTCGGGCACCGACACGCACCCGGCGGTCGCGCCCTTCCCGTTCGCGTGGAGGAAGATCCCGGCGCCCCGGCCCCGCACCGGGCGGTGGTAGTTGTAGGCGATCACCAGGGCGTGGGCGTACTGCACGGGGTACGCGGCCAGGCGCTCGGCCTCCGTCGCCCGGCAGTCCGCCGGCAGGGGCTCCACCCAGCGGTTGTACGAGCGGGACGCGTTGTCCTGGCACCACCACGACGCCCGCGTCACCCGCCGGTACGGGTGGGCGGTGCCGGCCGGAGCGGGCTCGACGCCGAACGCGAACGGCAGCGCGTACACCCCGGTCGGCGTCGTCGACGTGTTCTGGCGCCGCCGCTCGCCCGGCACCAGCCCGCCCGCCCCGAACCGGGCCGGGGCCGTCCCCACGCGCACCCAGCCCCGGCCGCCGCGCCGCTCCCACCAGGCGACCGTCCCGGACGTGGCGCGCGCGGAGGGCGCCTCGGCGGTGATCAACTGGCTGCCGGACCCGCCGCCGGGCGGCGGCGCGTGCGGCCGCGGGGCGTCGGCTCGGGCGGGGGAGTGGGCGGGCAGCAGGAGCAGGGCGGCGGCGAGGACGAGACCGGGGCGCATGCCCCGACCGTACGGCGGCCCCGCCCGTCAGCGCGCTCCCGGCACGCCCGTCCGGGGCGTTCCCGGCGCCTCCGTCCGGGGCGGCAGGGGCAGCGGGAGGGCCGGCAGCCCGTCGAGGCTCTGGCCGACGTGCTCCTTCTTCGCGCAGTACGCGGCGAACTCCTCGTCCGTCTTCCGGGCGAAGTACTCGGCGTGCTGGGTGCGCTCCTCCCGGTAGTCCATGAACGGCACCGCGAAGCCGCACGAGTCGCTGATGCGCCGCGCCCGCACGACGACGATCGCCCGCGCCGAGGGCCCGTCCGCGCCCTCGAAGTACCCGATGTACTCGCCCCAACGCGGGTCGTCCCGGAAGACGGCCTCCCCGTCCCCGTGCACCCGCAGCACCTTCGGCGGACCGCTGAACGCGCACCACATCAGGGTGATCCGCCCGTTGCCCGGCTCGCGCAGGTGGGCGACGGTCTCGGCGGTGCTGCCGCCGAAGTCGAGGTACGCCAGGGTCTGCTCGTCGATCACGGCGAGGGTGCCCTTGCGGCCCTTGGGGGAGACGTTGACGTGCCCGTCGCCCGCCAGCGGGGCGGTGGCGGTGAAGAAGACGGGCTGCTCCTCGATGAACGTCCGTATCCGGCCTTCGATGGCCGCGTAGCTCTGTCCCATGAGGGGATTGTCGCCGACGCCGGGCGCGCGGAGCCGCGTTGACAAAACATACAGAGCTCTGCATAGTTATACCCATCGTTGGATGCACCGCTAAGGAGAAACCCGTGACCGAGCGCGTCGTACTCGCCTACTCGGGCGGCCTTGACACCTCCGTCGCCATCGGTTGGATCGCCGAGGAGACGGGTGCCGAGGTCATCGCCGTCGCCGTGGACGTCGGCCAGGGCGGCGAGGACCTGGACGTGATCCGCAAGCGCGCGCTCGCCTGCGGTGCGGTCGAAGCCGAGGTCGCGGACTCCAAGGACGAGTTCGCCGACGAGTACTGCCTGCCGGCCATCAAGGCGAACGCCCTCTACATGGACCGCTACCCGCTGGTCTCGGCGCTCTCCCGGCCGGCGATCGTCAAGCACCTCGTCGCCGCCGCGAAGAAGCACGGCGCCTCCGTCGTCGCCCACGGCTGCACGGGCAAGGGCAACGACCAGGTCCGCTTCGAGGCCGGCATCGCCGCGCTCGGCCCCGACCTGAAGTGCATCGCCCCGGTCCGCGACTACGCGATGACCCGCGACAAGGCCATCGCCTTCGCGGAGAAGGCCGACCTGCCGATCGCCACCACCAAGAAGTCCCCGTACTCCATCGACCAGAACGTCTTCGGCCGGGCCATCGAGACCGGCTTCCTGGAGGACATCTGGAACGCGCCGATCGAGGACATCTACGACTACACCTCCAACCCGGCCGAGCCGCGCGAGGCCGACGAGGTCGTCATCACCTTCAAGGAGGGCGTGCCGGTCGCCGTGGACGGCAAGCCCGTCACGGTCCTCCAGGCCATCCAGCAGCTCAACGAGCGGGCGGGCGCCCAGGGCGTCGGCCGGATCGACATGGTCGAGGACCGGCTCGTCGGCATCAAGTCCCGCGAGGTGTACGAGGCCCCCGGCGCGATCGCGCTGATCACCGCCCACCAGGAGCTGGAGAACGTCACCGTCGAGCGCGAGCTGGCCCGGTACAAGCGGCAGGTCGAGCAGCGCTGGGGCGAGCTGGTCTACGACGGCCTGTGGTTCTCCCCGCTGAAGCGGGCCCTGGACGGCTTCATCGACGAGGCCAACCAGCACGTCACCGGCGACGTCCGGATGACCCTGCACGGCGGCCGGGCGGTCGTCACGGGCCGGCGGTCCGAGGAGTCGCTGTACGACTTCAACCTCGCCACGTACGACACGGGCGACACGTTCGACCAGTCGAAGGCGCAGGGCTTCATCGACATCTTCAGCCTGTCGGCGAAGATCGCCGCCAAGCGCGACCTGGCCTGATCGCGGCTCGTTCGCCAACGCACCGGTACCACCCGCGTCCGCCTCCCCGCCTCCTTCGCGCAGGGAGGCGGACGCGCATCCGCACCACCGATCCCTCCCGAGGAGTTCCACGCAGTGAGCAGCAACAACGGTGACGTCCGGCTCTGGGGCGGCCGGTTCGCCGACGGCCCGGCCGAGGCGCTGGCGAAACTCTCCGCCTCCGTCCACTTCGACTGGCGGCTCGCCCCCTACGACATCGCCGGGTCCCGCGCCCACGCGCGGGTGCTGCACAAGGCGGGGCTCCTCACCGAGGACGAGCTGACCCGCATGCTGGCCGGGCTCGACCTGCTGGAGCGGGACGTGGCGTCCGGCGCCTTCACCGGGACCGTCGCGGACGAGGACGTCCACACCGCCCTGGAGCGCGGCCTGCTGGAGCGGCTCGGCCCCGAGCTGGGCGGCAAGCTGCGCGCCGGCCGGTCGCGCAACGACCAGGTGGCCACGCTGTTCCGGATGTACCTGCGCGACCACGCCCGGATCATCGGCGGCCTCCTCGCGGACCTCCAGGACGCCCTCGTGGGCCTCGCCGAGGCACACCCGGACGTCGCGATGCCGGGCCGCACCCACCTCCAGCACGCCCAGCCGGTCCTCTTCGCCCACCACGTGCTCGCGCACGTGCAGGCCCTGTCGCGGGACGCGGAGCGGCTGCGCCAGTGGGACAAGCGCACGGCCGTCTCGCCGTACGGCTCCGGCGCGCTCGCCGGGTCGTCCCTCGGGCTCGACCCGGAGGCGGTCGCCCGCGACCTGGGCTTCGAGAACGGCAGCGCGGGCAACTCGATCGACGGCACGGCGTCGCGGGACTTCGTCGCGGAGTTCGCGTTCATCACGGCGATGATCGGGGTGAACCTGTCGCGGATCGCGGAGGAGGTCATCCTCTGGAACACGAAGGAGTTCTCCTTCGTCACCCTCCACGACGCCTTCTCGACCGGCTCGTCGATCATGCCGCAGAAGAAGAACCCGGACATCGCGGAGCTGGCGCGCGGCAAGTCGGGCCGCCTCATCGGCAACCTGACCGGCCTGCTGGCCACGCTGAAGGCGCTGCCCCTCGCCTACAACCGGGACCTCCAGGAGGACAAGGAGCCGGTCTTTGACTCCTGCGACCAGTTGGAGGTGCTGCTGCCCGCGTTCACCGGCATGATGGCCACCCTCACGGTGAACCGGGCGCGCATGGAGGAACTGGCCCCGGCCGGGTTCTCCCTCGCGACGGACATCGCGGAGTGGCTGGTCAAGCAGGGGGTGCCGTTCCGGGTGGCGCACGAGGTCGCGGGCGAGTGCGTGAAGGTCGCCGAGTCGGAGGGCAAGGAGCTGGACGACCTCACGGACGAGCAGTTCGCGAAGATCTCCGAGCACCTGACGCCCGAGGTCCGCACGGTCCTCAACGTCCCCGGCGCCCTGGCCTCCCGCGACGGCCGCGGCGGCACGGCCCCCGCGGCGGTGGCGACCCAGCTGGCCGAGCTGAAGGCCGACCTGGTCATCCAGCACGCCTGGGCGGAGGCCAAGAAGAGGTAGCCGACGCCGGAGCGGCGCTCCCGCTCCCCCCCCCCCGCCCGCGGCCGAGGCCGCGACGTCCGCCAAGGCCCCGCGAGGGGCCTTCGGTGCGTTCCGGGCGGGGCGTGGGGGACGCCGCGACGGCCCGGACCTCCATGGGTGAGCCAATCATTCTTCATATGAGACATTTTTGTCTCATGGGGGTTATGGTTGTCTCATGAGTGTGGATCGTGACCAGGTACTCCGCGCGGCCGCCGCGCTGCTCTCGCGGAAGTCGACCGCCACCATGGACGAGGTCGCCCGGGCCGCCGGGATCGGGCGCGCGACGCTGCACCGGCACTTCGCCGGACGGGAAGCGCTGGTCAGGGCGCTGGAGGAACTGGGGATCCGGGAGTTCGAGGCAGCCCTCGACGCCGCCCGGCTCGACGACGGCACCGCCGAGGAGGCCCTGCGGCGGCTGGTCGCCGGCGTGGAGCCGGTCGCCGGTCTGCTCTCCTTCCTCGTCACCGAGAACCAACTCTTCGAAGGCGAGGTCAACGAGGGCTGGTCCCGGTTGGACGCCCGCGTCTCCGCGCTGTTCCGGCGCGGTCAGGAACGGGGCGAGTTCCGGTTCGACCTGACCCCCGCCTGGCTGACGGAGGCGCTCTACGGCCTCGTCGGCACCTGCGCCTGGGCCGTCCAGGACGGACGGGTCGCGGGCAAGGACTTCCAGTACATGATCGTCGAGTTGCTGCTCGGCGGAGCGCGCAGGAGCGTGGAGAAATGACCCCGTCCCCACAGGTGGCGCAGGACACGGAGACCGTCCGCCGGCCGGGCCGCTGGGTGGCGCTCGCCGTCCTGGCCCTGGCCGTCCTCCTGGTCGCCGTCGACGCCACGGTGCTCGGCCTGGCCACGCCGTACCTGAGCGAGGACCTCGGGCCGTCCGGCACCCAGCTTCTCTGGATCGGCGACGTCTACTCCTTCGTCATCGCCGGACTCCTCGTCTCCATGGGCAGTCTCGGCGACCGCATCGGGCGCAAGAAGCTGCTCCTCACCGGCGCGACCGCGTTCGGCGCGGTCTCCGTCCTCAACGCGTACGCCACCACCCCCGAGATGATGATCGCCGCGCGCGCCCTGCTCGGCGTCGCGGGCGCGACCCTCATGCCGTCCACGCTCGCCCTGATCCGCAACCTCTTCCACGACCCGCGCGAGCGCAGCCTCGCCATCGGGATCTGGGGCGCGATGGCCTCGGCCGGCGCCGCGGTCGGCCCGGTCGTCGGCGGCTTCCTGCTGGAGCACTACTGGTGGGGGTCGGTCTTCCTGATCAACCTCCCCGTGATGGCCGTCCTCGTCGTCGTCGGCGTCCGGCTCATCCCCGAGTCGAAGAACCCGGCGCCGGGCCCCTGGGACCTGCCGAGCGTCGCCCTGTCCCTCCTCGGCATGATCGGCGTCGTCTACGCGATCAAGGAGGCCGCCGCGCACGGCGCCCGCCCGGACGTGTTCGCCGCGGCGGCCGTCGGCGCCGCCGCGCTCGTCTGGTTCGTGCGCCGCCAGCTCACGCTCCCGGCGCCGCTGCTCGACATGCGGCTGTTCCAGCACCGGGGCTTCTCGGGCGCGGTCCTCGCGGACCTGCTGACCATCCTCGGACTGGCGGGGCTGATCTTCTTCCTCTCCCAGTTCCTGCAACTGGTCCAGGGCCGCAGCCCCCTGGAGGCCGGCCTCGCCGAACTGCCCGCCGCGCTGGGCGCGGTCGGCGCGGGGCTCCTCGCGGGCACCGCCGCCCGGCGGTTCTCCGTCCGGTCCGTCGTCTCCTGCGGGCTCGCCGGGGTCGGCCTGGCCCTGGCGGCGCTGACCGTGCTGGAACCCACCACCGGCTACCCCGTGCTGGGCGCCTCCCTGCTCGTGGTCGGCCTCGGCGCGGGCCTGGCGTTCACCGTCACCGCCGACGTCATCCTGTCGAGCGTCCCCAAGGAGCAGGCGGGCGCGGCCTCCGCGGTCTCCGAGACGGCGTACGAACTGGGCGCGGCGCTCGGCATCGCCCTGCTCGGCTCCATCGTGACCGGCGTCTACCGGGACTACGCCACGCCCCCGGGCGTCCCCGCCGACGTGGCCGCCGCCGCGCACGAATCGCTGGGCGGCGCCGTCGAGGCGGCGTCGGTGCTGCCGGAACGTTCCGCCGAAGCGCTGGTCACGGCCGCGCAGTACGCGTTCGTGGACGGTCTGCGCAGCGCGGCGGCCGTCGGCGCGGCCGTCCTCCTCGCGACGGCCGCCGCGGCCTGGCTGCTGCTGCGCGGCCAGCGGCTGGAGGGCGGCGCCGAACACCCGTGAGGCGCGCACGCGGCTGGGGGCCGCACCCCGGGAGCGGGGTGCGGCCCCCAGCCGCGTGCCGTGGGACGGGCCGTCAGGCCGCCTTCGCCTTGGTGGCGTACATGTCCACGTACTCCTGCCCCGACAGCCGCATGACCTCCGCCATCACGGAGTCCGTCACCGCCCGCAGCACGTACCGGTCGCGGTCCATGCCCTCGTAGCGGGAGAACTCCATCGGCTCGCCGAACCGCACCGTCACCCGGCCCGGCCGGGGCAGCCCCGAGCCGCCCGGCTGCAGCTTGTCCGTGCCGATCAGCGCGAACGGCACCACCGGCGCGCCCGTCATCAGCGTCAGCCGCGCGATGCCCGTACGGCCCCGGTACAGCCGGCCGTCGGGGGAGCGCGTGCCCTCCGGGTAGATGCCGAAGACCCTGCCCTCCTCCAGCACGCGGCGGCCCGTGTGCAGGGCGGCCACGGCGGCGCCCGCGCCGTCCCGGTCCACGGGGATCATGCCGACCCCCGTGAAGAACCACGCCATGAGGCGGCCCTTCAGGCCCTTGCCGGTGACGTACTCGTCCTTGCCGATGAAGAACACCTGGCGGTCCACGACCAGCGGCAGGATCATGGAGTCGATGAAGGTGAGGTGGTTGCCCGCCAGGATGACCGGCCCGGACCCGGGGATCCTCTCGGCGCCCTCCACCCGTAGGCGGAACATCAGCCGCAGGACCGAGCCGAGCACTGCCTTGATGAACGCGAAGCGGGACAACGAGTCCTCCGGTGTCGTGGGCGGTCGCGGTCCTGTACGGCCGACGAGAACCGTGCAGGTGAGGACGATACTCGCCGGTCACGCCCCGTCGCACACCGGGTTCACCGGGTCGACACGCCGTGTTGATCCGCGTTCTCCCCGCGTTCGTCCGGGGTCTGCCGCGCGTAACGCGGGGGCGCCTACGATCGGCCGCGCCCGACAGGCCGAAGACCGATGAGACGTTCAGTGGAGGAGCCCCCATGACTCAGGGTGCGCGCAGGAGTCCCGCCCGCCGGACCGTACTGGGAGCCGCGGCGCTCACCACCGCGGCCGCCGCCGTGTCCGCCGGCGCGCCGGCCGCCGCGGCGGCCGCGGGCACCGGGGCGCCGGCCGCCGGGGGCGCGGCGGGGGCCCGCGGCGGCGCCCGCCGCGGCCTGCCCGTCCCCGCGGTCATCGCCCACCGCGGCGCCAGCGGCCACCGCCCCGAGCACACCCTCGGTTCCTACCAGCTCGCCCTCGACATGGGCGCCCACGTCATCGAGCAGGACCTGGTGCCCACCCGCGACGGGCACCTGGTGTGCCGTCACGAGAACGACATCAGCGGCACCACGGACGTCGCCGACCACCCCGAGTTCGCCTCCCGCCGCACCACCAAGACGGTCGACGGACAGTCCCTCACCGGCTGGTTCACCGAGGACTTCACGCTCGCCGAGCTGAAGACGCTGCGCGCCAAGGAGCGGATCCCCGGCACCCGCCCGCACAACACGCTGTACGACGGCCGCTGGACCGTCCCCAGCTTCGAGGAGGTGCTCCGCTGGGCCGAGAAGGAGGGCCGCCGCCGCGGGCACCCGGTGTGGCTGCACGTCGAGACCAAGCACCCCACGTACTTCCGCAAGCTCGGCCTCGGCCTGGAGGAGCGCCTCGCCGTACTGCTCCGCCGCTACGGCCGCCACCGCGCCGACTCGCCCACGTTCCTGCAGTCCTTCGAGCCGACCAGCATGCGGCGGATGGCGGGGCTCGTCGCCACGCCGCGCGTCGTCCTGCTGTGGACGCCCGACGACCGCCCCTACGACTTCGTCGACGCCGGTGACCCGCGCACCGTCGCGGACCTGGTGACGCCGCGCGGCCTCGACTGGATCGCCTCGTACGCCCAGGGCATCGGCCCCCTCCTCGACCTGGTCGTCCCCAAGGGTCCCGACGGCCGGCTCGGCGAGCCGACCACCCTCGTCCGCGACGCGCACGCCCGCGGCCTGGTCGTCCACCCGTACACGCTGCGCAACGAGAACGCCTTCCTGCCCGCCGACTTCCGGCGCGGCACGGACCCGAACGCGTACGGCGACGTCTTCGGCGCGTACCGGGCGTACTTCGCCACCGGCATCGACGGCATCTTCACCGACCAGCCCGACACGGGCCTGCTCGCCGCCGCCGACCACCGCGACCGCTGACCGCCGCCGGCCGTCGCCGTCCACCACCGGGCACCGCGACCACCGGCCGCCGCGTCCACCCGCCCGTCGGGACCGCCGGCCACCGCCGGCCTCCGGCCGTCCCGCTCGCCGGCCCCGCCGCCCGCCGAGACCCCGCGCGCCCCGCGGGGTCTCGGCGGGCCGTCATCCGCGCGCCCCCGCGGCCACCCCGTCGGGCGAATCCCCGCCCGTACGGCAACCGCCCCCGCCCCGCCGCGAGTCGTGCCCGGCATGACGCCCCGTGAACCCGCCCCGCCCGCACCGGCCGTCCCCGAACCGTTCGGCGCGCTCGCCCCGCTCCTGACCGCCGAGTCCGACGCCGAGGCCGCCGCGTCGGGCGTCGACCCCCGCGACCTCCAGCAGGCCGTCTGGCTGAGGCTCCTCGAACACCTCGACGGGCCGGGCGTCCCCGCCCGCCCCGCCGACTGGCTGCGCCGCGCCGTACGGGAGGAGGCCCGCCGCGCCCGCCGCACGGCCGTCCGGGAGCTTCCGTACGACGACGATCCCGCCCCCGACACCCGATCCGGCCCCGGGCCCGGTCCCGCGCCCGAGTGGGCCGCCGTGCAGGCCGAGCGCCGTCGCGCGCTGCGTGCCGCCGTCCGCCGGACACCGGTCCGATGCCAACGACTGCTGACTGCGATGTTGTCGCCGGACGACCTCACCTACCAGGAAATCGCAGGCAAGTTGGGTATCTCACAGGGCAGTTTGGGACCGATGCGTTCCCGCTGCCTGGGATGTCTGCGCAGAATGCTGGCGGCAGGGGTTGCCGCTCCCGCCCATCGGGGAAGGGTGCGGTAGACCGACAGGGCGTATCAGGTGAGCCGGAGGCGTGCACACATGGGCATGAGCGTGACCATCTCAGCGGCAAGCGCGCAGGATGCCGAACAGATCCTCAAGCTGCAGTACCTCTGCTACCAGAGCGAGGCCGAACTCTACGGCGACTACACGATCGAGCCGCTCACCCAGCCGCTGGACGACCTGAAGGCCGAACTGGAGCGCGGCCACGCCCTCGTCGCCCGCCTCGGCGACGAGGTCGTCGCCTCCGTGCGCGGCGAGGTCGACGAGACGGGCACGGCCCGCATCGGCAAGCTCATCGTCCACCCCCGGCTGCGCGGGCACGGCCTCGGCGGCCGCCTCCTCGACGCCATCGAGGAGCACTTCGCCCGGGACGCGAAGGCCGCCGCCAAGCGCTTCCGGCTGTTCACCGGCCAGCGCAGCGAGGGCAACCTGCGGCTCTACCGCAGGAAGGGGTACGAGGCGGTGGCCACCGAACAGGTCGGCCCCCGTCTCACCCTCGTCACCCTGGAGAAGGCCGCCTAGACGGCCGGGGCGACCCGGCGGGCGCGGCGCAGCCACAGGATCCCGGTCACGGGCAGCAGGACCGGGATGAACACGTAGCCGTAGCCGAACTCCGACCAGACCGTGGAGTCGGGGAAGGCCGCCGGGTCGAGCACCGTCCACGTCCCGACGGTGAGCACGCCCACGAGCTCGGCGGCGCAGCACACGAGCGCCGCCCTGCGGGCCGTCTCGCCGCCGCGCACCAGCGTGTACGTGATGAAGACGTACACGACCGCCGCCGCGGCCGACAGCGAGTACGCCAGCGGCGCCCGGTCGAACTCGGTGGCGATCTGGTACGCGGAGCGCGACACCGCGCCGACCGACATCACCCCGTACAGCCACACCAGCAGCATGCCGGGTCCCTTGACCAGCCGATCGGCCATCTCAGCCCTCCCACCAGATGTCGTGGAGGCGTACCTCCAACACGGCCAGGACCACCGCGCCGGCCGTGACCGTCGCCGATCCCCACCGGCTCCGCTCGACCAGCGACATGAACCCCGCCGCGGGCACCGCGAACAGCGCCCCCAGCAGGTACGCCACGAAGATCGCCGTGCCTTCGTCGGCCTCGCCGCCCCGCGCGAGCCGCACCACGCCGACCACCAACTGGGCCAGGGCGAGCGCGGTCACCACGGCCATGCCGATGAAGTGCCAGTCCTTCGTCGACTGGTCCCGGTACGCGGCGAAGCCGCACCACGCGGCGAGGGCCAGCGCGGCGAGGGACACCGCGAGTGTCAGGGCGTTGAACATGCGCCGAGACTATTACGGACGAAAACCCCCGCCGAGGCCGCCCCCGCCCCGCGTGGCCTTGGCCACAACCGCTTCCGCGCCCCACCGGCCGCCCCCTTGCCCGTGCCCCGGTACGCCGGCGCGTTTCCGCAGGCCGGTCCCGTGCGGCCGGCGCGGCCCGCGCATCGGGCCCGCGCCGCCCCGTCCACATCCCGCCGCCCTCGTGTCCGCTATGCGGACACCCTCGCTCGCCCCGTGGCCCGGTCTGCTTTACTGGGCGCCATGACCACGACGAGCATCCGCACCCTTGCGACTGAGGCGATGGCGACGCCCGGTGCTCGTTGTATGTGTCGAATGTGCGCCTCCTAGAGGGCCCCTGACGAGCCTCGCGCCCCGAAGCGAGACCCGATGGCAACCAGTCGGCCGCGTCCGCGTGTACGAACCGCGGACCGCGCGCCCGCCCCGCGCACACGCCTCCCACCGGCAGCCGTGCCGCGCGACGCAATGACGAATGCCCCGTGCCCGGCGCGGACACCGCACCGTGCACTCGACAGTGACGGATAACCCTGTGATCACCACCAAGGGCCTGACCAAGGTCTACGAGTCGCGCGGCCGCCAGGTCACCGCCCTGGACGGCGTCGACCTGCACGTCCGCGAAGGCGAGGTGTTCGGCGTCGTCGGCCAGAGCGGCGCCGGCAAGTCCTCCCTCATCCGCTGCGTCAACCTCCTGGAGCGCCCCACCTCCGGCACCGTGACGGTCGACGGCACCGACCTCACCGCCCTCGCCGGCCGCGGCCGGCGGGCGGGCAAGGAGCTGCGCCGCGCCCGCAGCCGCATCGGCATGGTCTTCCAGCACTTCAACCTGCTGTCCTCGCGCACCGTCCAGGACAACGTCGAGCTGCCCCTGGAGATCCTCGGCGTCTCCGGCGCCGAGCGCGCCCGCCGCGCCCTCGACCTCCTCGACCTCGTCGGCCTCGCCGACAAGGCCAAGGCGTACCCCGGCCAGCTCTCCGGCGGCCAGAAGCAGCGCGTCGGCATCGCCCGCGCCCTGGCCGGCAACCCCAAGGTGCTCCTCTCCGACGAGGCCACCAGCGCCCTCGACCCGGAGACCACCCGCTCCATCCTCCAGCTGCTGCGCGACCTGAACCGGCAGCTCGGCCTGACCGTCCTCCTCATCACCCACGAGATGGACGTCGTGAAGACCGTCTGCGACTCCGCCGCGCTGATGAAGAAGGGCCGCGTCGTCGAGTCCGGCACCGTCGCCGAGCTCCTCGCCACCCCCGGCTCCGAGCTCGCCGGCGAGCTGTTCCCGGTCAGCGGCCACGCCACCGGCCCCGACCGGACCGTCATCGACGTGACCTTCCACGGCGAGGCCGCGACCCGGCCGGTCGTCTCCCAGCTGGCCCGCACCTACAACATCGACATATCGATCCTCGGTGCCGCCATGGACACCGTCGGCGGGAAGCAGATCGGCCGCATGCGCATCGAACTCCCCGGCCGCTACGAGGAGAACGTCGTCCCCGTCGGCTTCCTGCGCGAACAGGGCCTCCAGGTCGACGTCGTCGACGACGCCGCCCCGGCCCCCGCCGCCGACGCCACCACCGCCCCCGGCACCGCCTCGCCGTCGCCGCTCGCCAAGGAGGCCGCCAAGTGACCTGGTCGGAGATGCAGCCCCTGCTCACCCAGGGCACCGTCGACACCCTCTACATGGTCCTGTGGGCCACCGTCGTCTCCGTGCTGGGCGGGCTCCCCCTCGGCCTCCTCCTCGTCCTCACCGACAAGGGCGGGCTGCTGCAGAACACGGCCGTCAACAAGGTCGTCGGCGTCATCGTGAACATCGGCCGCTCACTGCCGTTCATCATCCTGCTGATCGCGCTGATCCCGTTCACCAAGCTCGTCGTCGGCACCTTCATCGGCCCGACCGCGATGATCGTCCCCCTCGCCATCGGCGCCATTCCGTTCTTCGCGCGCCTCGTCGAGACCGCCGTCCGCGAGGTCGACCACGGCCTCGTCGAAGCCGTCCAGTCCATGGGCGGCTCCATCCCCACGATCATCCGCAAGGTGCTCCTGCCGCAGGCCCTGCCGTCCCTGGTCTCCTCCGTCACCACCACCGTGATCGTCCTCATCGGCTACTCGGCCATGGCCGGCGCGGTCGGCGGCGAGGGACTCGGCTCCAAGGCCATCACCTACGGCTACCAGCGGTTCGACACCACGTTCATGCTCGTCACCGTGGTGATCCTGATCGTGGTCGTCTCCGTCGTCCAGCTCGTCGGCGACGGCGTCGTACGGCTCCTCGCCCGCCGCGGCCGCACCGCGTCCTGACCGGGCGCCCCACCAGACCCCGCGCGGCCCGCACCGCCCCGCGACCGAAGAACGAGCCCGCACTCCTTGTCCGGGCCTCCCACCCACCAGAAAGAGGCACTCTTCGTGCACAACCAGATCAGGACCCTCGCCGCCTTCACCGGCATCACCGCCCTCGCCGTCGGCCTCACCGCCTGCGGCACCGCCTCCGACCCGGCCTCCTCCGGCTCCGGCGACGACGCGTCCAAGCCGCTCGTCGTCGCCGCGTCCCCCACGCCGCACGCCGACATCCTCACGTACGTCAAGGACAACCTCGCCGAGAAGGCCGGCCTCAAGCTGGAGGTCAAGGAGTTCACCGACTACGTCCTGCCCAACACCGCCACGCAGGACGGCCAGGTCGACGCCAACTACTTCCAGCACAAGCCGTACCTGGACGACTTCAACAAGAAGAACAAGACCACCATCGTCCCCGTGGTTAACGTCCACCTGGAGCCGCTCGGCCTCTACTCCCAGAAGCTGAAGACGCTCAAGGACATCAAGCCCGGCCAGACCGTCGCCGTCCCCAACGACACGACCAACGAGGGCCGCGCCCTCAAGCTCCTCGCCGACAACGGCCTGATCTCCCTCAAGGCCGGGGTCGGCGCCGGCGCCAAGCTCTCCGACATCACCGACAAGAAGGGCCTGGAGTTCAAGGAGCTGGAGGCCGCCACCATCCCGCGCGCCCTGAGCGACGTCGACGCCGCCGTCATCAACGGCAACTACGCCATCGAGGCCAAGCTCACCCCCGCCGAGGACGCCCTCGCCCTGGAGAAGGCCGAGGGCAACCCGTACGCCAACTTCCTCGCCGTCAAGGACGGCAACGAGGACGACCCGCGGGTGACGAAGCTCGCCGAGCTGCTCAACTCGCCCGAGGTCAAGAAGTACATCGAGGACACCTACAAGGGCTCCGTGGTCCCCGCCTTCGGCGCCGCGAAGTAACGACGGCCCCGCCAAGGGCCCCGCACACCACCCGGTGCGCGGGGCCCTTCCCGTCCCGCCATGCACGGCGACCTGCTCATGCTGCATGCTGTGCGTTCACGGCCTTCACCAACAGTCCCCGGCCACCGGCATGGAGTTGCGCATGACTACCACCTTTCCGGACGTCTCCATCAGCACGGAACGGTTGGTGCTGCGCCCCTACGACGACACGGACATCCCCGCCCACACGGAGATGATGAACGACGAACTCGTCGTCGCCTGGACCTCCGCGCCCCACCCCTACACCACGGCCCACGCCGAGGAGTGGGTCCACAGGACCGCCCCCGCCGAACGCGCCGGCGGCCACGGACTCGCCCTCGCCGTCACCGAGTTCCTCACCCAGCGCCTCGTCGGCGCCGTCCGCCTCCACCACACCGACTGGCGCACCCGCTCCGCCGAGATCTCCTACATCACCGCCCCCTGGGCCCGCGGCGAGGGCTACGCCACCGAATCCGTCCTGGCCGTCGCCCGCTGGCTCTTCCACGAGCAGGGCTTCGAACGCCTCGAACTGCGCACCGCCGCCGGCAACACCGCCTCCCAGCAGGTCGCCCAGAAGATCGGCTGCCTCAGCGAGGGCGTCCTGCGCAACGCCTGGATAGCCCGCGCCCAGACGGAGGACGGAACCTGGGCCGAGATCCGGACCGACCTGATCGTCTGGAGCCTGCTCCCCGAGGACCTCGAAGGCGCCGACGACCCCTACGCCGATGCCGGCTCCTCCCCGTACCCCGACTGGAACTGACCCCGCCACCCGCCGGGACACCCCCCTTCCCGGTACGCTCACACAGCCGACCTGCACCGACACCCCCAGGGAGACAGCGAAGATGGCCGACCGGGTCACGGTGATCGGATGGGACGGCTCCCCCCTCACCGCTGCCGCGCGGTCCGCCCTCTCGGCCGCCACCCTCGTCGCCGGGGCCGCCCACCACCTCGCGCTCCCGGAGGTCCCCGAGCGGGCCGAGCGGATCCGCCTCGGCAGCGTCGACCTCGCCGCCCGCCGCATCGCCGGACACCGCGGCACGGCCGTCGTCCTCGCCGACGGCGACCCCGGCTTCTTCGGCGTCGTCCGCGCCCTCCGAGACCCCCGGCACGGCCTGGAGGTCGAGGTCGTCCCCGCCGTCTCCTCCGTCGCCGCCGCCTTCGCCCGCGCCGGCATGCCCTGGGACGACGCCCGCGTCGTCGTCGCCCACACCCGCACGCTGCGCCGCGCCGTCAACGTCTGCCGCGCCCACCCCAAGGTGGCCGTCCTCACCTCCCCGGGCGCCGGACCCGCCGAACTCGCCCTCATGCTCGACGGCGTCCACCGCACCTTCGTCGTCTGCGAGGCCCTGGGCACCGAGGGCGAACAGGTCACCGTCCTCACCTCCGACAAGGCGGCCGACCTCACCTGGCGCGACCCCAACGTCGTCATCGCCATCGGCGGTTCCGTCCCCGCCCCCGCCGCGGGCGGCTGGCTCCTGGGCCCCGACCCCGGCCCGGTACGCGGCTGGAGCCTGGCCCCCGGGGCGTACGACGACGGGCCCGTCCCCGGCACGCCGGGCACCGGCGAGGCGCCCGCCCTGCGCGCCGCCCAGCTCGCCCGCCTCGGCCCCCGCGTCGGCGACCTCGTCTGGGACGTCGGCACCGGATCCGGCGCCTTCGCCGCCGAGGCCGCCCGGTTCGGCGCCGCCGTCATCGCCGTCGACGCCGACCCGGCCGCCTGCGCCCGCGCCGAGGCCGCCGCCCGCCGCTTCGGCGTCCAGCTCCAGGCCGTCGCCGGCCGCGCCCCCTCCGTACTGGAACGCCTGCCCGAGCCCGACGTCGTGCGCGTCGGCGGCGGGGGAGCGGAGGTCGTCGCCGCGTGCGCCGACCGCCGCCCCGAGCGGATCGTCACGCACGCCGGCACCCGCGACGAGGCCGAGGCCGCCGGCGCGGCCCTCGCCGCCGGCGGCTACACCGTCGAGTGCGTCCTCCTCCAGTCCGTCGACCTCGACCCCACCACCTGGTCCGAACGCGACCGCTCGGTGGCCTTCCTCGTCGCCGGGCGCAGACCCGCCCCGTGATCCCGTCGCCACGGGCGGCCGGGTAGGCTGGCCGACCGTTCCACCACAGCCGGGTGTTCGGCGTTTCGTTCGCCCGTACCCGTCAGGAGGCGCCCTCTCGGGGGTGCCGCGTGGGAGAGCACGACCGGGGGGACGCGCGACGTGGCGCAGTCCACAGCCGACCGTGGCGGAAGCCTCCGCCACGGGGCCCGAACGCGGCGAGAATGCTGGATGTCCGCACGCTGTTCGTGCCGCGCGGAGCGCACGCTCGTTCTCCATGGCGGGCGGAAGTCTGAAGGAGCACAACCGATGGGCGAGGGGTACGCATGACTGACACCGGCCAGGTCCCGGGCGAGGGGCAGCCGGAGCACGCAGGCATGGTGGAGCAGCCGGGCATGCCCGTCCCGGACGCGTACACCTTCCTCGACCCCTCCGCTGCCGACGACGACGATCTGCTCCTGATGCCGGGCGCCCAGGGCGCCTGGACGGAGCCGCAGCCCGGTGTCGCCCCGGCCCCGCCCGTCACCGTGCCGATGCCCCAGACGCCGCCCGCCGAGCACACCGCGTACGACCCGCCCGCCGCTCCGGAGGCCGCCGCTCCCGCGTACGAGCATCCCTACCAGGAGGCGGGCGCCCAGGGCTCCGGGACCGACGGCCACGGCGTCGTGCACGCCCCGCACCCCGCCCAGGCCCCGGCCCCCGCGCAGGCGCCGCAGCAGGCCCCGCGGCGGCCGCTGCACATGGGCCCGCCCATGCCCGACACGGGCGGCGTCGTACGCTCGCTCGCCGACCGCGGCCCCGCCCCCGTGCCGCCCGCCCCCGCGCCGGTCCAGAGCCCGCCGGCTCCCGGCCCCGAGCACCTGGACGCGCCCGGCCCCGCGGCGCGGGACGCGCAGCCGTGGGCGCAGCGGCCCGCCGCAGCAGAAACGGTCGCTCCGGAGGCGCCGGGCGGGTTCGTCCCGGGGGAGGGCGCGGCCCCGTACCCCGACCCGGCGCAGCACCCGGTGCCGTCCCCCCGCCACGCCGCGACGCCCCAGCAGCCCCACGAGCCGCACGCCCCGACGTGGACGACCCCCGCCCACGGCGTCCCGGCGGCGGCCCAGCCGCTGCCCATTCCCGCCCAGATCCAGGCCGAGCAGGCGACGGGCGCCCCGGAGCCGGTCCAGGACCCGGCCGGGGACCCCGGGGTGCCCGCCCCCTCCCCGGAGCAGGCCGCCGTGCCCGAGCACGGCGCCCCGGCCCAGGAGGTGGCCGTGCCCGCCGCCGTACCGGCCGAGCAGCCCGCCGACCCCCTGGCGCCGGAGGCCGCGCCCGCCCCCGAGCCGGTACCGGCCGCCACCCCGCCGGCGCCCGCCGAGGCGGCGGTCGCACCGGCGCCCCCGGTGGAGGAGCCCCCGATGGAGGCGCCCGCGGAGGACCCGGTCGCGCCCGCCGGAGCGGTGACGCCCGAGCAGGTGGCCGTCGACTCCGCGTCCGCCCCGGTGACCGTCGACCCGGCCGCGCCGGTGCCCGCCGATCCGGCCGTGCAGCCGCCTGCCGAGCTGGTGGCCGTGGTCGCCGCGCCCGTCGAGGAGCCGCCCGCCACCCCTGCCGCCGCGCCCGTCGAGGAGCCGCCTGCCGCCCCTGTGACCGCCGAGGCCGTGACCGCCGGGATCGCCGACGTCGAGACCGCTCCGGCGCCCGCCGAGGCGGTGCCCGCGGCCCCGGTGGCCGACGTGGTGCCTGCCGAGGAGGCTCCGGAAGCGGCCGTGCCGTCGGCGGAGGCGCCCGTCGCGGACGCGCCCGCCCAGGACCCGGTGGCTGCCGGTACGTCCGAGGGCGTGCCCGCCGCGCCGGTCGCCGTCGTCGCTCCGTCCGCCGGGGAGGCGCCCGCCGAACCCGTGGCCGAAGCGGTGCCCGCCGCCCCGGCGCCCGCCCCCGAGGCGGCTCCGACCGCCGGGGACACGCTCGAAGAGGCCCCCGCCGAGACGGTGCCCACAGAGACGGCCTCCGCCGAGACGGCTCCCGCCGACGCGCCGACCGCCCCGGTGTCGGCCGCGGAGGAAGCCCCGGCCGAGGCCGCCCCCGCGGAGCCGGCCCCCACCGACGCGGCCCCCACCCAGGCCCCCACCGACGCGGCTCCCGCCCAGGCGCCCGCTGCCGAGGGCACGTCCGTCGACGCACCGACCGCCGAGGCGGCCCCGACTCCCGTCGCGCCGTCCACCGGGGCAGCCGCCCCGGCCGCCCCGGCGGACGGGGCCGCCCGGGAGGACCGGGCCGACGACGCCGAAGCCCCCGAGGCCGCGGACGCGGCCCCCGCCGGCCCCCCCGCCCCCGGCTACGCCGACGACGAGCGGGAGGCGATCTTGCGGGTCATGCGGGAGCGCCGGGACATCCGCAACGGGTTCCGCAGCGACCCGATCCCGCACGAGGTCCTGCTGCGCGTCCTGGAGGCCGCCCACACGGCGCCGTCCGTGGGGCACTCCCAGCCGTGGGACTTCGTCGTCATCCGCTCCGCCGAGACGCGCCGCACGATGCACGAACTCGCCCAGCGCCAGCGCGAGGCGTACGCCAAGTCGCTGCCCAAGGGCCGGGCGAAGCAGTTCAAGGAACTGAAGATCGAGGCCATCCTCGACACCCCGGTGAACATCGTCGTCACCGCCGACCCGACCCGCGGCGGCCGCCACACCCTCGGCCGCCACACGCAGCCGCAGATGGCCCCGTACTCCTCCGCGCTCGCGGTGGAGAACCTGTGGCTCGCCGCCCGCGCCGAGGGCCTCGGCGTCGGCTGGGTCAGCTTCTTCGACGAGCGCGAGATGGTCCGCGCCCTCGGCCTGCCCGAACACCTCGAAGTCGTCGCGTACCTGTGCGTCGGCTACGTCGACGAGTTCCCCGAGGAACCGGAGCTGATGCAGGCGGGCTGGTCGAAGAGGCGCCCCCTGTCGTGGGTCGTCCACGAGGAGACGTACGGCCGCCGCGCCCTGCCCGGCGAGGAGCCGCACGACCTGCTCCAGGAGACCGTCGCCAACATCCGCCCGCTGGACGCCAAGGCGCTCGGCGAGGCGTGGGAGCGGCAGAAGCGCATGACGAAGCCGGCCGGCGCGCTCGGCATGCTGGAGATCATCTCCGCGCAGCTGTGCGGCCTGTCCCGGACCTGCCCGCCGCCCATCCCCGAGCCCGCCGCCGTGGCGATCTTCGCCGGGGACCACGGAGTGCACGCCCAGGGCGTCACGGCCTGGCCGCAGGAGGTCACGGCGCAGATGGTCGCCAACTTCCTCGGCGGCGGCGCCGTCTGCAACGCCTTCGCCCACCAGGTCGGCGCCGAGGTCTGCGTCGTCGACGTCGGCGTCGCCGCCGACCTCCCCGCCACCCCGGGCCTGCTGCCCCGCAAGGTCCGTGCCGGCACCGCGGACTTCACCACCGGTCCCGCCCTCACCCGCGACGAGGTCCTCGCCGCGATCGAGGTCGGCATCGAGACCGCCCGCGACCTCGTCGCCGCCGGCAACAAGGCGATCCTCACCGGTGAGATGGGCATCGCCAACACCACCGCGTCCGCCGCGCTGATCTCCGTCTACACGGACGCCGACCCGGCCGAGGTCACCGGCCGCGGCACGGGCATCAACGACGAGATGCACGCCCGGAAGGTCGACGTCGTCCGCCGCGCCCTCGACCTCCACCAGCCGGACCCGGCCGACCCGATCGGCGTGCTCGGCGCGGTCGGCGGCCTGGAGCACGCCGCGATGGTCGGCTTCATCCTCGGCGGGGCGTCGCTCCGTACGCCCGTCGTCCTCGACGGCGTCAGCGCGGGCGCGGCAGCCCTCGTGGCCCGCGCCGTCGCGCCCGAGTCGCTCGCCGCGTGCATCGCCGGCCACCGCAGCGCCGAGCCCGGCCACATGGCGGCGCTGGGCAAGCTGGGCCTGCGCCCGCTCGTCGACCTGGACCTCCGCCTCGGCGAGGGCACCGGCGCCCTGCTGGCCCTGCCGCTGGTCCAGAGCGCGGCCCGCGCGATGCACGAGGTGGCGACGTTCGACTCGGCGGGCGTCACCGAGAAGTAGCGGCGCGCCGGGCGCGTCCCCGCCCCCCACGGCCGGCCCGTCACCCCGACGGACCGGCCGCGGCGTGACGGCCGTGACGCGCCCGGCCCCGAACGCCCCCGTCCCCGCCCCGTATCGTGGTCGCCAGCGCACCCCCGTCTCACCAGCCACTTCACCGTCGCAGTGGCCCCACACCCCGTACCACCCGCCGAGGAGACCACACCGCCATGGTCGAAAACGCCGAGCAGCCCGCCTACCCCGTCGGACTCCGCCTCTCCGGGCGCCGTGTCGTCGTCGTCGGCGGCGGCCAGGTGGCCCAGCGCCGGCTCCCGGCGCTCATCGCCGCGGGCGCCGACGTCACCCTCGTCTCGCCGTCCGCCACGGCGTCCGTGGAGGCCATGGCCGAGGCCGGCGAGATCCGCTGGGAGCGCCGCCGGTACGAGGACGGGGACCTCGCCGACGCCTGGTACGCGCTCGTCGCGACCACCGACCCGGAGGCCAACGCCCGCGTGTCCGCCGAGGCCGAGCGGACCAGGACCTGGTGCGTGCGCTCGGACGACGCCGGCGCCGCCACCGCCTGGACCCCGGCGACCGGCCGGATCGAGGGCGTCACCGTCGCCGTCCTCACCGGCAACGACCCGCGCCGCTCGGCCGCCGTGCGCGACGCGATCGTCGAGGGCCTGCGCGACGGCACCCTCGCCGCGCCCCAGCACCGCTCCCGCGCCCCGTTCGTCGCCCTCGTCGGCGGCGGCCCCGGCGACCCGGACCTCATCACCGTGCGCGGCCGCCGGCTCCTCGCCGAGGCGGACGTGGTGATCGCCGACCGGCTGGGCCCGCGCGACCTGCTCGACGAGCTGCCCCCGCACGTCGAGGTGATCGACGCGGCGAAGATCCCCTACGGCCGGTTCATGGCCCAGGAGGCCATCAACAACGCCCTGATCGAGCACGCCAAGCAGGGCAGGTCGGTGGTCCGCCTCAAGGGCGGCGACCCGTTCGTCTTCGGCCGCGGCATGGAGGAGGCGCAGGCGCTGGCCGAGGCGGGCATCCCCTGCACGGTCGTCCCCGGCATCTCCAGCTCGATCTCCGTCCCCGGAGCCGCCGGCATCCCGGTCACCCACCGCGGCGTCGCCCACGAGTTCACCGTGGTCAGCGGCCACGTCGCCCCGGACGACCCGCGCTCCCTCGTCGACTGGGCGTCCCTGGCGAAGCTGCGCGGCACGCTGGTGATCCTCATGGGCGTCGACAAGATCGGCAAGATCGCGGAGGCGCTGATCGCCCACGGCAAGGACCCGGCCACGCCCCTCGCCCTCGTCCAGGAGGGCACGACCGCGACGCAGCGCCGCGTGGACGCGACGCTGTCCACGGTCGCGGAGCGGGTACGGGCCGAGGACGTCCGCCCGCCCGCCGTCATCGTGATCGGCGACGTGGTCCGCGAAGCCCCGGACAAGCACCGGCGCTGAACCCCGCCCCCCGCCCGCACCCCCGACAAGGCAGCACCTCCCCGTGGCAGAACTCCTCACCGTCGACGACCCCGACGACCCGCGCCTGTACGACTACACGGGCCTCACCGACGTGGAGCTGCGCCGCCGCCGCGAACCGGAGGAGGGCCTGTTCGTCGCCGAGGGCGAGAAGGTCATCCGCCGCGCCCTCCGCGCCGGGTACGGGATGCGGTCGATGCTGCTCTCCGCGAAGTGGGTCGACACGATGCGGGACGTCATCGACGAGGTCCCCGCGCCGGTGTACGTGGTGGACCCGGACCTCGCCGAACGGGTCACCGGCTACCACGTCCACCGCGGCGCGCTGGCGTCCATGCGCCGCGAGCCGCTGCCCGCGGCCCGGGACCTGCTCGCGACGGCCCGCCGCGTGGCCGTCATGGAGTCCGTCAACGACCACACCAACATCGGCGCCATCTTCCGCAGCGCCGCGGCCCTCGGCATGGACGCGGTCCTGCTCTCCCCGGACTGCGCGGACCCGCTGTACCGGCGGTCGGTGAAGGTGTCGATGGGCGCGGTCTTCTCCGTCCCGTACGCCCGCCTCGACAGCTGGCCGCACGACCTGGACGCCGTACGCGAGGCGGGCTTCCGGCTACTGGCGCTGACACCGGACGAGAAGGCGACCGCCCTCGACGAGGCGGCCCCGCACCGTCTGGAGCGGGTGGCGCTGATGCTGGGCGCCGAGGGTGACGGCCTGTCGGCGCGGGCACTGCGCGCGGCCGACGCGTGGGTGCGCATCCCGATGGCGCACGGCGTCGACTCGCTGAACGTGGGCGCCGCGGCGGCCGTCGCGTTCTACGCCGTGACGGCGGGCCGCCCTCAGCCCTGAAGGGCCTGCGCCCCGGCGATGCCGAGCAGCACGATCAGCGTCACGACGACGAACACGAACAGCCGCTGACGCAGCAGCCGCGGGTTGGCGGGCCGCCGCAGACCCGACGAGGTCCCCGGGGCCGCCCCGGTCCGGCGCGGCCCCGTACGCGGCCCGGTCCGGGCGCCCGGCTGCGAGGGGTGCCGCTGGGCCCGAACCCCGCCCGCCCTGGACGGCACCGGCTGCGGCCCCCGGGACCGTGGCGCGGGGGTGCGCTGCGCCCGTCCCTGCGTGGTCCGCTCGGTGTACCGCTCCGTGGGGCGCAGCGGCACACGACCGGCCCTCCGGCCGCTCGTGCCCCGGTCGGCGCGCTCCAGCCGCTCCGCCCGCTCCGGGCGCGGCACGACGGGCCGCGCCTCCACCGGCGGGGCCATCGTGCCGAGCCCCTGCGCCTCCCGCGCGGCGATCTCCTTCAGCCGCAGCGACAGCTGCAGCGTGCTCGGCCGCTCCTCGGGCTCCTTCGCGAGGCACGCCCGCACCAGCGGGGCCAGCGCGTCGGGGACGCCCTGCAACTGGGGCTCCTCGTGGACGACGCGGTACAGCATCACCTCGGAGCTCCCGTGCCCGAACGGCGAGTCGCCCATCGCCGCGTACGCCAGGGTCGCGCCGAGCGCGAAGACGTCCGTCGCGGGGGTGACGGCCGCGCCGCGCACCTGCTCGGGCGCGAGGAAGCCGGGGGAGCCCACCGCCGTGCCGACGTGGGTGAGGGTGGACGCGCCGGTCGCCCAGGCGATGCCGAAGTCGATGATCCGCGGTCCCTTCGGGGACAGCAGGATGTTCGACGGCTTCAGGTCCCGGTGCACGACCCCCGCCTCGTGGACGGCGACCAGGCCCTCCGACAGGGCGGCGCCGATCGCGGCCACGTCGGCCGCGGGCAGCGGCCCCTCTTCGGCGATCTTGTCGTGGAGCGAGGGCCCCGGTACGTACTGCGTGGCGAACCAGGGGCGCTCGGCCTCCAGGTCGGCCGCCACGAGCCGGGCCGTGCAGCCGCCGCGGATCCGCCGCGCGGCGGACACCTCGCGCGCGAAGCGCGACCGGAACTCCTGGTCCTCGGCGAGATCCGGCCGGATCACCTTCAGCGCCACCCGCTGCCCGCGCCGGTCGGAACCGAGGTAGACGACCCCCATCCCGCCCGCGCCGAGCCGCCGGTGCAGCCTGAACGAGCCGACGACACGCGGGTCCTCGCGCCGGAGCCGCATCATCGCCATGTCCGTCCCCTACCTGCCGTGGGGAGCTCCCCACCCCGCCGTCGCGGTCCTTCTGACGTCGCCCAGCTTACGTACCCGGACCCGGGTGTGCTCATAGGCCGCGCCCTCACTCCGCGATCGTTTCCCGGTCGCGCGGCCGGTACCTGAGTCCGCCTCAGCGGCCACCGCCGCCAAGGCCGTCGGTCCCCTGGACGATCAAGCTCCTTTACCGGCAGGAGGATTGGCGCCGCGGCCCGGGACGCGCCGCCGGAGCCCGGCCGTACGCCGCCGGACGGGGCCGCGGGGGAGGGGCGAGGGGCCGCCGGGACGCGGGGCGGGGACGTGAGCGCCGGGTCGGGCGCGGTGCTCTG